>NZ_JBJGYL010000002.1:0-241294 GCF_054049975.1 Geodermatophilus sp. SYSU D01119
ACCGCGACCTGACAGATCGCGATATCAATCAACCAAAGGAATCCCACCCAGACCACCAAAGGCCCGGGACGGGGTATTACTTGGCACTGACTTTCGGCACGCTGTTGAGTTCTCAAGGAGCGGACGCACACCAACTCGACCCTTCCGGGCTCCGTCAGCAGCGGCTTGTCCTACCGTACGCCGTCTCCGGAGGTCCTGCACCCTCGGGGTGCTCCTCCGTGGCCCTCGCGGGCTCCGTCCGGCGCGAAGAGAACAGTACACCAACTCCGAGGGGGTCTGCACGGGGGTCCGGTGGGACGCCGGACACACCCCGGGCACCTCCCCGGGACCGGCCCTCACAGGCCCAGGAAGGACTCCAGTCCCACCGTCAGGCCGGGGCGCCGGCCGATCTCCCGGACGGCCAGGAGCACGCCGGGCATGAACGACGCCCGGTCGTAGGAGTCGTGCCGCAGGGTGAGGGTCTCCCCCGCCGCTCCCATGAGCACCTCCTGGTGCGCGACCAGACCGGTGAGCCGCACGGCGTGCACGGCCACCCCCTCGACGTCGGCCCCGCGCGCGCCGGGCAGCGAGTCGGTGGTGGCGTCCGGGGACGCGGGCAGGCCGGCCGCCCGGCGGGCGGCGGCCACGAGGCGCGCGGTGCGCACCGCCGTCCCCGAGGGCGCGTCCACCTTGTGGGGGTGGTGCAACTCGACGATCTCGGTCGAGGGGAAGAAGCGCGCGGCCTCCTGGGCGAAGCGCATGAGGAGGATGGCGCCGATCCCGAAGTTGGGCGCGATCACGACGCCGACGTCCGGCTTCGGCTCGAGCCACTCGGCCACGGTCGCCAGCTTCTGTTCGTCGAACCCGGTGGTGCCGACCACGCAGGAGATGTTCTGGTCGATGCAGAAGCGGATGTTGTCCATGACGACGTCCGGGCGGGTGAAGTCGACGACCACCTGCGCGCCGGCGTCGGCGACGTTGAACAGCCAGTCGCCCTCGTCGACCATCGCCACGAGTTCGAGGTCGTCGGCGGCGTTGACCGCCTTCACGACCTCGGTGCCCATCCGGCCCCGGGCGCCGAGGACTCCGACCGAGATCCGTGGCGGCTCGCCCGCCGCGGTCCCGGTGGCCTGCTGGTCGGGGGTCGGGGTGCTCGTGGTCACCGGGTCAGTCTCCCGGGGTCCCCGCGCGGCGCAAGTGTCGGGCCGTCCTCAGACGGCCGGGACCCGCCGCTCCCCCACCGCCCAGGCCGCCAGGCCGAGGGCGATGCCGGCCGCGTCGGCCAGCCAGTCGGTCACCGTGCCGGAGCGCCCCAGCAGCGGGAGGGCCTGGACCACCTCGCTGACGGCGCCGTACCCGAGCAGCAGCACCCCGAGCGGCACCGGCCGGATCCCCGCCCAGCGGCCGGCCAGGGTCAGCGCCAGGAACAGGCTCAGGTGCACGACCTTGTCCACGCCGGGCGGCGACGACGGCACGTCGGACGCCGGCGCGAAGAGGACGGCCAGCGAGACGAGAACCGTGACGGCGAGCACGCCGCGGGACAGGGCGCCGTGCACGCGCAGGACGGGGTGGGGACGACGGGCCATGGGGCGGGCGGCGGCCTCAGAGCCGGTCGAGGTCGGACTCGCGGTACGGGCCGACGACGGCCAGGCAGGTGTCGCGGCCGAGCAGGTCGGCGGCGACGGCGCGCACCTGGTCCTCGTCGACGGCGGCGATGCGCTCGAGCACCTCGCGCACCGGCACGTACTCCCCGTGCGAGAGCTCGCTCTTGCCCAGCCGGCTCATCCGCGAGCCGGTGTCCTCCAGGCCGAGGACGGTGCCCCCGCGCATCTGGCCGCGGCCGCGGGCGACCTCCTCGGCGGTGATCCCCTCGGACGCGACCCGGGCCAGCTCCTCGCGGACCAGCCGGAGCACCTCCGGCACGCGCTTCTTCGCGCACCCGGCGTAGACGGAGAACGCCCCGGTGCCCGCGTAGGAGGTCAGCGCCGACCCGACGCTGTAGACCAGCCCGCGCTTCTCCCGGATCTCCTGGAACAGCCGCGAGCTCATCCCCCCGCCGACCGCCGTCTCCAGGACCGCGGCCGCGTAGCGGCGCTCGTCGAACCGGCTCAGGCCGACGCTGCCCAGCAGCAGGTGCGTCTGCTCGGTCTTCCGGCTCACCAGCCCGGCGGGCCGGGCGGGGCGGCAGAGCACCAGTTCGTCGCCGCGCCGCAGCGGCGCCGGGGGCACCGGGCCGGACAGCCGGTCGCCGAAGACCGCCGTCACCAGGTCCACCACCTGCTGGTGGTCGACCCGGCCGGCCGCGGTCACCACCATCGACGGGAGCGCGTAGCGGGACCGGTACCAGCCGTCGACGTCGTCGCGGGTGAGGCCCTCGATCGACTCGACGGTGCCGAGCACCGAGCGGCCGAGCGCGGTGTCCCCGAAGAGCGTCTCGGCGAACAGGTCGTGCACCAGGTCGGACGGCTCGTCGTCGCGCATGGCGATCTCCTCGAGCACCACCGTGCGCTCGGACTCGAGGTCCTCCGCGGTGTTGAGCGCCTCGGTGACCAGGTCGCCGAGCAGCGTCACCGCGAGCGGGAGGTCGCTGGCGAGCACGTTCGCGTAGTAGCAGGTGTGCTCCTTGGCGGTGAAGGCGTTCATCTCACCGCCGACGGCGTCCATCGCCGTCGCGATCTCCAGGGCGCTGCGGCTGCGCGTGCCCTTGAACAGCAGGTGCTCGAGGAAGTGCGAGGCGCCGGCGACCCGGTCGCTCTCGTCCCGCGAGCCGACGCCCACCCAGATGCCGAGGGTGGCCGACAGGACACCGGGCATCGTCTCGGTGAGCACCCGCAGCCCGCCGGGCAGCACGGTGCGCTCGACTCGGCCGCCGACCTCGTCGACGTCGAGGACTCGGGTGACACCGACCGGGGCCGGGACGGACACGAGGTCGGCAGACCCCGCGCCCGTCCCGGCCCCGGCAGGAGTCGGGTCGGCGACCGTGTCAGGCCTCCGCGGGCGCGTCGGCCGGGGCCGCGGGGGCGTCGGCGGCACCGTCGGCGGGGGCACCGTCACCGGCGGCCTCCGTGGCGACCGGCACGAGGCTGATCTTGCCGCGGGCGTCGATGTCGGTGATCTCCACCTGCAGCTTGTCGCCGACGTTGACGACGTCCTCGACCTTGCCGATGCGCTTGCCGCCGCCGAGCTTGCTGATGTGGACGAGGCCGTCCTTGCCGGGCAGCAGCGAGACGAAGGCGCCGAACGGCGTCGTCTTGACGACGGTGCCGAGGAAGCGCTCGCCGACCTTCGGCATCTGCGGGTTGGCGATCGCGTTGATGCGGTCGACCGCCGCCTGCGCCGAGGGGCCGTCGGAGGCGCCGACGTAGATCGTGCCGTCGTCCTCGATCGTGATGTCGGCGCCGGTCTCGTCCTGGATCGAGTTGATCATCTGGCCCTTGGGGCCGATGACCGCGCCGATCTTGTCGACCGGGATGCGCACCGTGGTCACGCGCGGGGCGTACGGGCTCATCTCGTCGGGGCCGTCGATGGCCTCGTTCATCACGTCGAGGATGTGCAGCCGGGCGGCGCGGGCCTGGGTCAGCGCCTGGGCGAGCACGTCGGACGGGATGCCGTCGAGCTTGGTGTCCAGCTGCAGGGCCGTGACGAAGTCCTTGGTGCCGGCGACCTTGAAGTCCATGTCGCCGAAGGCGTCCTCGGCACCGAGGATGTCGGTGAGCGCGACGTACTCCGTCTTGCCGTCGACCTCGTCGGACACCAGGCCCATCGCGATGCCCGCGACCGGGGCGCGCAGCGGCACACCGGCGTTGAGCAGCGCCAGCGTGGAGGCGCAGACCGAGCCCATCGACGTCGAGCCGTTGGAGCCCAGGGCCTCCGACACCTGCCGGATCGCGTAGGGGAACTCCTCGCGGTCGGGCAGCACCGGCAGCAGCGCGCGCTCGGCGAGCGCGCCGTGGCCGATCTCGCGGCGCTTGGGCGAGCCCACGCGGCCGGTCTCGCCGGTGGAGTACGGCGGGAAGTTGTAGTTGTGCATGTAGCGCTTGCGCGTCTCGGGCGAGAGCGTGTCGAGCTGCTGCTCCATGCGGAGCATGTTCAGCGTGGTGACGCCGAGGATCTGGGTCTCGCCGCGCTCGAAGAGCGCCGAACCGTGCACCCGCGGGACGACCTCGACCTCGGCCGACAGCGGCCGGATGTCGGTGACGCCGCGGCCGTCGATGCGGACCTTGTCACGCAGGATGCGCTGCCGGACGACCTTCTTGGTGACGGCGCGGAAGGCGGCCGACACCTCCTTCTCGCGGCCGGCGAACTGCTCGGCCAGCGAGGCGGCGACCTCGTCCTTGAGCGCGTCGGTGGCGTCGTTGCGCTCCTGCTTGCCGGCGATGGCCTGCGCCTGGGTCAGCCGCTCGAGGGCGGCGGACTCGACGGCGGCGTAGACGTCGTCCTGGTAGTCCAGGAAGCGCGGGAACTCCGCGACCGGCTTGGCGGCCTTCTCGGCCAGCGCGGCCTGGGCCTCGCACAGCCGCTTGATGAAGGGCTTGGCGGCCTCGAGGCCCTGGGCGACGACCTCCTCGGTCGGCGCGGTGGCGCCGCCGCGGACCAGCTCGATCGTCTTCTCGGTGGCCTCGGCCTCGACCATCATGATCGCGACGTCTCCGTCGGGGAGGACGCGGCCGGCCACGACCATGTCGAAGACGGCGTCCTCGAGCTCGGCGTGGGTGGGGAAGGCGATCCACTGGCCGCCGACGAGGGCGACGCGGGTGCCGCCGACCGGGCCGGAGAACGGCAGGCCCGACAGCTGGGTGGACGCCGAGGCGCCGTTGATGGCGAGCACGTCGTAGAGGTGCGCCGGGTCGAGCGCCATGACGGTGATGACGACCTGGACCTCGTTGCGCAGGCCCTTGGCGAAGGTCGGGCGCAGCGGGCGGTCGATGAGCCGGCAGGTGAGGATCGCGTCTTCGCTGGGGCGGCCCTCGCGGCGGAAGAACGAGCCGGGGATGCGCCCGGCGGCGTACATCCGCTCCTCGACGTCGACCGTCAGCGGGAAGAAGTCGAAGTGCTCCTTGGGCTGCTTGCTGGCCGTGGTGGCCGACAGCAGCATGGTGTCGCCCATGGTGACGACGACCGAGCCGGCGGCCTGCTTGGCGAGGCGGCCGGTCTCGAAGGTGATCGTGCGGCTGCCGTAGCTGCCGTTGTCGATGACCGCGGTGGCGGTGGTGACCCCGTCCTCGGGGTCGTACTCGGCAGCTACGCCGGTGGTGGGCTGGCTGCCCTGGGTGGTGGGTGCGGACACGTCGTCCTCTTCCTACGTCGCATGCGGCGACGTCCTCTTCGTGGCGCCCTGCGCCGGACTGCTCCCGGGTGACCGGTCTTCGATCGAAGCCCCCGGGGACGTTCCCCCCGCGGGGGGGAGGCATGCCCGGGGGCCACCACCGAGGACCGGCCGGCGTCGGAGCGCGCGGCGGGGGCCGTGGTCCCGTGGGGCGGACGCCCCACGAGAGAGGGGACCGTCCCGGTGGGACGGTCCCCTCTGGGGTCAGCGGCGCAGACCGAGCCGCTCGATGAGCGAGCGGTAGCGGTTGATGTCGGTCTTGGCCAGGTAGTTCAGCAGCCGCCGGCGGCGGCCGACCAGCAGGAGCAGGCCCCGTCGGCTGTGGTGGTCGTGCTTGTGCTGCTTGAGGTGCTCGGTCAGGTCACTGATCCGGCGGGTGAGCATCGCGACCTGGACCTCGGGCGAGCCCGTGTCCTTCTCGACCGTCGCGTACTCGGTCATGATCTGCTGCTTCGTCGCGCTGTCGAGCGCCATGGGCGGGCCTCCGGGCCTGGTCAGGTGTGGCCCCCGGTCTGGTTCACGGGGGCAGCTCGCACACACGTCGGGCGGTGCCCGACTCCTGCGAGGCTACCAGCGTGCCCGCGGCCGCCCGTGCCGGCGATCACCCGGCGGGGGGCAGCCCCAGCACGGCGCGGGTGCGGGCGACGTCGCCGGCCATGGCCTCGACGAGGGCGTCCACCCCGGCGAAGGAGGTCATCGGCCGCAGCCGCGAGACGAACTCGACGCCGACGTGCTCGCCGTAGAGGTCGCCGGTGAAGTCGAGGACGTACGCCTCGACGGTGCGCCGCGACCCCTGGAACGTCGGGTTGGTGCCGACCGAGATCGCCGCCGGGGCGCTGCCGAGCGTCGCGCCGGAGGGGTCGAGGGTGACCAGGTGGCCGGCGTAGACGCCGTCGGCGGGGATCGCCGTCCACGGCGGGCTCTCGACGTTGGCCGTCGGGTAGCCGAGCTCCCGGCCGCGCCGGTCGCCGCGGACGACGACGCCGTCGACGCGGTGCGGCCGGCCCAGCGCCCGCGCCGCGCTCTCCATGTCCCCGGCCGCGACGCAGGCGCGGATGTAGGTGGAGGAGATGGTGACCTCGCCGTCGGCGGAGTCGTCGCCGGCCAGCGGGATGCCCTCGACCGCGAACCCGAAGCGGCGGCCCTCCTGGGCGAGGGTGGTGACGGTGCCCGCGGCGCGGTGCCCGTAGGTGAAGTTCTCGCCGACGACGACCGCCGAGGCGTGCAGCTGCTCGACCAGCACGCCGTGCGCGAACTCCTCGGGGGTGTGCCGGCTGAACTCCAGGGTGAACGGGATGACGCACATGCCGTCGACGCCGAGCCCGGCCACCAGCTCGGCCTTGCGGTCGAGCGAGGTGAGGATCGCCGGGTGCGAACCCGGCCGGACCACCTCGCTCGGGTGCGGGTCGAAGGTGACCAGGACGCACGGCCGGCGCAACGACCGGGCCCGCGCGACGGCGGTGCCGATCAGCTGCTGGTGGCCGCGGTGGACGCCGTCGTACTGGCCCACCGTGACCACCGTCCGCCCGAGGTCGGCCGGGGTGGCCGCCAGCCCGCGCCAGCGCCGCACGCGCCGTCCTCCTGGGGGTCCGCCGGGGTCGCTCAGGCGACCCGGTGCAGCCAGCCGTGGGTGTCGGGCACCCGGCCGTGCTGGATGTCGAGCAGGTGCTCCCGCAGGCCCATGGTCACCGGGCCGGGGGTGCCGTCGCCGACGGTGAAGTCGCCCGTGCGGGCCTTGACCTCGCCGACGGGGGTGATGACGGCGGCCGTGCCGCAGGCGAAGGTCTCGGTGACCGTGCCGTCGGCGACGCCGGCGCGCCACTCGTCGACGCTGAACTTCCGCTCGGTCACCCGCATGCCGCGGTCGCGGGCCACGGTGATGAGCGAGTCGCGGGTGATGCCGGGCAGCAGGGTGCCGGTGAGCTCGGGGGTCACCAGCTCGGCGTCGTCGCCGGAGCCGAGGACGAAGAACAGGTTCATCCCGCCCATCTCCTCGACGTAGCGCTTCTCGACGGCGTCGAGCCAGACGACCTGGTCGCAGCCGGCGGCGATGGCCTGCTCCTGCGCGAGCAGGCTCGCGGCGTAGTTGCCGGCGCACTTGACGTCGCCGGTGCCGCCGGGCGCGGCGCGGATGTAGTCCTCGGAGAGGTAGACGCTCACCGGGTGCACGCCGCGCGGGAAGTAGGCGCCGGCGGGGCTGGCGATGACGAGGAACAGGTACTCGGTGGCCGGGCGCACGCCCAGGAAGGGCTCGCTGGCCAGCTGGTAGGGCCGCAGGTACAGCGTCTGGTCGGGGCCGGTGGGGACCCAGTCGCGGTCGGCGTCGACGAGCGCGTCGACGGCGGCGAGGAACGCCTCCTCGGGCACCGGCGGCATGGCCAGCCGGCGGGCGCTGCGGGCGAAGCGGGCGGCGTTGGCCCCGGGCCGGAAGGTGGCCACGCTGCCGTCGGGCTGGGCGTAGGCCTTGAGCCCCTCGAAGATCGACTGCGCGTAGTGCAGGGCCGCGGTGGCGGGGTCGACCTGCAGCGGGGCGTACTGCGTCAGCCGGGCGTCGTACCAGCCGCGGCCGGCCGCGTAGCGGGCGACGAACATCGAGTCGGTGAACGCCCGGCCGAAGCCCGGGTCGGCCAGCACGGCCTCCCGCTCGGCGGCGGGACGGCGGGTCACGGACTCCACGGTCACCGGCACGCCCTCGGTGAACATCCGGGAGGAGGTGCGGCTGTCGGCGAGCGTGTCGGTCATGTCTCCCACCTGGGTGAGCTCGTGCGGGCGCCGGGCCGGCGGAGGACCGGCCCCGCGCTCACAGTAGCCCCGGGCCCGGCGGCGGCCGGGAGCCGACCGCCGCCGTGCCCGCCGCCGTGCCGACCCCCGGTCCGCTCAGGGCCGGTCGGGCGCCGAGCTCTCGACCACCTGGTAGGACCACAGGTGGTGCGAGTCGCTGGCGGCCGGGGCGAGCTCGTCGCCGCCGCCGGAGTGCGCCCGGGCGAAGTCCTGCCCGCCCTCCCAGGCCTGGTAGGCCTCCTCGCTCTCCCACCGCGTGTAGACCAGGTACTGGTCGGTGCCCTCGAGCGGGCGCAGCAGCTCGAACCACTCGAAACCGGGGGTCTTCTCGACCAGGCCACCGCGGCCGCGGAAGCGCTCCTCGAAGCGCTCCTGCGCGTGCGGCGGGACCACGATCGCGTTGATCTTCACGACGCTCATGCGCGGCTCCTTCCCGGCGTGGCCGCCGGTCACACGCACGCCCGCGCGGCGCCGCCGGTCCGGGGCGAGGATGACCCGGTGACCCAGGACCCGCGGCCCGGCGTGCTCTTCGACGTCGACGGCACCCTCCTCGACACCAACTACCTGCAGGTCCTCGCGTGGTGGCAGGCCTTCCGCGACACCGGGCACGACGACGTGTCCATGGCCGACTGCCACCGCGCCATCGGCATCGCCAGCGAGCAGCTGGTCACCCACCTGCTCGGCGACGACGCCGACGACGCCGAGGAGGTCTCGGAGACCAAGACCCGGCGCTACGAGCCGCTGCGCGAGCTGGTCTCGGCGTTCCCCCGCGTCGACGAGCTGCTCGCCGCCTGCCGCGAGCGGGGGCTGGCGGTCGTGCTGGCCACCAGCGGCAAGGAGTCCGACCTCGAGTGGATGGTGCCGGCCATCGGCGGCGAGGACGTCGTCGACGGCTCGACGACGTCGGCCGACGTCGAGTCGGCGAAGCCCGCCCCCGACCTGCTGCGGACGGCGGCCGAGCGCAACGGCCTGGACCCGGAGCGGACGGTGGCCGTCGGCGACACCATCTGGGACGTGCGGGCGGCCCGCGACGCCGGCTTCCCGTGCATCGCGCTCACCTGCGGCGGCATCTCGCGGCAGGAGCTGCTCGAGGAGGGCGCCGACGAGGTCTACGCCACCCCGGCCGACCTGCTCGAGCACCTCGACGGCTCGCTCATCGGCAAGGCCGCCCGGGGCTGAGCCGCCCGGGGCTCAGCCGCCCGAGCCGAGCGGCCTCGGGCCGGCCCGCCCCGGCCCGCCTCAGGACGGCGGGAAGCCGACCGCGACCCGGGCGGTGCCCCCTGCGTCCTCGACGAGCGCGGCCAGCCGGCCGGCCGGGTCGAGCGCGGCCACCAGGCCGGGCCGGCCGGTGGCGGCGATCCGCTGCCCGTAGCCCAGGGCGCGCGCCTCGTCGTCGGTGAGCCGGCGCTCGGGGTAGATGGCCGTCGCGGCGCCCGGCAGGGACAGCACGCCCGGTCCCCCGCCGGCGGCGAGCGCGGCCGCGGCCTCCTCCACCGGGGCGGCCTGCTCGGTGGTGAAGGGCCCGGAGGCGGTGCGGCGCAGCGCGGTGAGGTGCCCGCCCACCCCGAGGGCGGCCCCGGCGTCGCGGGCGATGGCCCGGACGTAGGTGCCGGCGGTGCAGGCGACGGTGACCTCGACGTCGACCAGGCCGGGCGCGGGGCGGGTGACCGCGTGCACGTCGATGCGGTGCACGGTGACCGCCCGCGGCTCGAGGACCACCTCCTCGCCGGCGCGCACCCGGTCGTAGGAGCGCCGCCCGTCGACCTTCACCGCGCTCACCGAGGAGGGCACCTGGAGCAGCGGTCCGGTCTGGGCGGCGAGCGCGGCCCGGACGGCGTCGTCGTCGAGCCCGTCGGCGGGGGTGGTGGTGAGCACCGCGCCCTCGCGGTCGTCGGTGACGGTGGTCTGCCCGAGCCGGATCGTGGCCTCGTAGACCTTGTCCGAGCCGCCGAGGTGGCCGAGCAGCCGGGTGGCGGTTCCCACGCCGAGGACGAGCAGGCCGGTGGCCATCGGGTCGAGGGTGCCCGCGTGCCCGACGCGGCGGACCGACAGCACGCGGCGGGCGCGGGCGACGACGTCGTGGGAGGTCATGCCGCCGGGCTTGTCGACCAGCAGGATCCCGGGGGTCACGTCGGCGTCGGCGGCGCGGCGGCGGCTCATCCCGGGGTCCCCGCGACGACGTGGAGCGCCGGCGGAGCGTCTTCGTGGGGTGAGCTCATGCGCCCACCGTCGCAGGTGCGGTCAGCCACCTGTCCCCCGCCACCCGGGCGAGGACGGCGACGAGGCGCAGCGCGATGAACAGGGTGAGGCCGGTCCAGACGCCGGCCAGGCCCCAGCCGAGCGGGCCGGACAGCAGCGACAGCGGCAGGAACCCGAGCAGCGCGGCGCCGATCGTGACGGTGCGCAGGTAGGCGACGTCACCGGCGCCCATGAGGACCCCGTCGAGGGCGAACACCACCCCGGCCAGCGGCTGGAAGCCGGCGAGGAACCACCAGACGAGCTCCGCCTGCTCCCGGACGGCGGGGTCACCCGTGAACAGGGGCACGAGCAGGTCGCGGCCGGCGAGCAGGAGGACGGCGACCAGCACACCGGTGCCGAGGCCCCACAGCGTGACCCGCCGGGCGGTGGCCCGCGCCTCCTGCGGCCGCCCGGCGCCGAGCGCGTGGCCGACCAGCGTCTGCGCGGCGATGGCGAACGCGTCGAGCACCAGGGCGAGGAAGAGGAACAGCTGCAGCGCGATCTGGTGGGCGCCCAGCTGGGCCTGCCCGGCGCGCGCGGCCACCCCGGCGGCGGCGAGGAACGCCGCCTGCAGCACGGTGGCGCGCAGCAGCAGGTCGCGGCCGAGCACCAGCTGCGCGCGGACGGCGGCGGGGCGGAACCGCCAGTCGGCGCGCTCGCGCAGCAGCGCCCGCACGAACAGCGCCGCCGTCAGCGACTGGCCGACGAGGTTGGCCACCGCGGAGCCGGGCAGGCCCAAGCCCGCGGTGTGCACCAGCAGCGGGCACAGGACCAGGCTCAGCAGGCTGCCGGCGACGACGAAGCGCACCGGGCGGCGCAGCTCCTGCACACCGCGCAGCCACCCGTTCCCGGCGAGGGACACCAGCAGCAGCGGCGCGCCGCAGCCGGCGATCCGCAGCCACTGCTCCCCCGCCGTGGCCACCTCGCCCGGGCCGCCCGCGAGCGCGCGGGTCAACGGACCCGCCAGCAGCTGGAAGAGGAGCACGACCGCGGCGCCGAGCAGCAGCGCCAGCCAGGTGGCCTGCACGCCCTCGGCGACCGCGCCCGCCCGGTCTCCGGCCCCGGCGCGGCGCGCGGCGCGGGCGGTGGTGCCGTACGCGAGGAAGTTGAGCAGCGCGGCGGCCCAGGCCAGCAGCCCGCCGCCGACGGCGAGCCCGCCCAGCGGGACGGTGCCGAGGTTCCCGACGACGGCGGTGTCGACGAGCAGGTACAGCGGCTCGGCGGCCAGCACCACCAGCGCCGGGACTGCCAGCCCCAGGACGGACGGCGCCCGCGCCGTCACCGGGGGGTGGTCGCGGGTGTCCCCTCGGCCCGGACCGTGGCCCGGACCGTGGACCCGACCGTGGCCCCGACGGTGGCCCGGATCGCCGCCACCGTCGCCTCCCGGTCGAGGTGCGAGGTGAAGCCCGCGGCGGCGCGGTGCCCGCCGCCACCGAGGGCCATGGCCACGCGGGCGACGTCGGTGCCCCCGCGGGAGCGCAGCGACACCGACCACGAGCCGTCGTCCTGGCCCTTGAGCACGCAGGCGACGTCGGCCTCGGCGGTGGCGCGGACGACGTCGACCAGCGCCTCGAGCTGCTCCCCGGGCAGGCCGTGCTCGGCGGCCTCGGCGGTGCTCGACCAGGTCCACACCAGGCCCGCGCCGACCTCCGGCTCGAGCACGGCGCGGCCGGCGACGGCGGACAGCAGGCGCAGCCAGCCGAACGGCGCGGTGTCGAACAGCCGCCGGCTGATCGCGGCGTGGTCGATGCCGGTGCCGAGCAGGCGGGCGGCGAGCAGGTGGGTGTCGGGCCGGGTGCTGCCGAAGCGGAAGGAGCCGGTGTCGGCGGCCAGGCCCGCGTAGAGCAGCGTGGCCAGCGGCGCGTCGAGGGCGACGCCGAGCTCGTCGAGCAGCCCGGCCACGAGGACGACGGTGGCGGGCGCCGCGCCGTCGACGAGGCGCACGTCGCCGAAGCCCGGGTTGCTGGCGTGGTGGTCGACCACGACCGAGGTGCCGGCCCGCTCGAGCAGCACCGCCAGCTCGCCCAGGCGTGCCGGGGAGGCGACGTCGAGGCTGACGAAGACGTCGGGCGCGGGGTCGACCGCGGCGGCCGGTGTGAGCCCCTCGGCCCCGGGCAGCCAGCCCAGCGACGCCGGGAGCTCCGGGCGGCCCGGGAAGGTGGCGGTGACGCGGGCGCCGCGCCGGCGCAGGCCCTCGGCCAGCGCGAGGGTGCTGCCGAGCGCGTCGGCGTCGGGCTGCACGTGGCCGGAGAGCACGACGGTGGCACCGGCGTCGGCGGCTGCGGCCAGCACGGCGGCCGGGGTGCGCGGCGGCACCCCGGCGGACGGGAGGGTCACCGCGGTCAGGCGTCGGGGCCGGGGTCGGACACCGGTGCGGCGTCCTCGTCCTCGGACACGGTGCCCCCGCCGGGTGGCAGGGCGGGGCCGCCGTCGGTGGGCTCGTCCGCGGCGATGCTGGGGATCTCGCCGACCTGCCCGGTGCGGCCGCCGTCGGTGGGGTCGCCGGCGTTGGGCTCCTGGCGCCCGCCGAGCTCGGAGAGCCCCTGGCCCTCTCCCGGCAGGTACGGGTCGGGGTCGTTCTCACTCACGAGGCGCTCCTGTGCTCGGGGGACGCGTCGGCGTCCTCGTCGTCGTCCTCGTCCGGGTGCCGGTAGGGGTCGGCGTCGCCGGCGTAGCTGGCGTTCTCGCGCAGGCGGGCGAGCTCGGCGTCGGCGTGCCGCACCCGCTCGAGCGCCTCGTCGAGCTCCCGGGCGGTGTCGGGGACCATGTCGGCGACGAAGGTCAGGGTCGGCACGAACTTGATGCCGGTCTGCCGGCCGACCGTGGAGCGCAGCACGCCGGTGGCGCTGGCCAGGGCGCGGGCGGAGTCGGAGACGGCGGTCTCGTCGCCGTAGACGGTGTAGTAGACCGTGGCCTCGCGCAGGTCACTGGTCACCCGGGCGTCGGTCACGGTGACCATGCCCAGCCGCGGGTCCTTGATCTGCGACTCGATCGCCGCGGAGACGATCTGGCGGATGCGCACCGCGAGCTTGCGGGCACGGGCGGGGTCGGCCACGGCGGACCTCCGGGGGTCGGGGGCGCGCCGGTGTGGCGCGCCCGGACGGGCGTGGGACTGCGGCCGGCCGGGATCGGTCAGTCGGTGTCGGAGAACAGCTGCCGGTGCGTCGACAGCAGCGTCACCTCCGGCCGCTCGGCCAGCAACCGCTCGCAGGCGTCGAGGACGTCGGTCACCTGACCGGCGTCCCCCGCGACGGTGGCGACCCCGACCTGCACGCGGCGGTGCAGGTCGAGGTCGCCCACCTCGGCCGCGGCGACGGCGAAGCGGCGCCGCAGCTCGGCCACGATCGGCCGGACGACGGCGCGCTTGCCCTTGAGCGAGTGGACGTCGCCGAGCAGCAGGTCGGCGGTCAGCGACCCGGTGAACACCGGATCACCTCCCGCCGACCCGCAGCTGGTGGCCGTGCACTCAGACGCGCGGCTTCTCGCGCATCTCGAACGTCTCGATGACGTCCTCGATCTTGATGTCGTTGAACGACCCGAGCCCGATACCGCACTCGTAGCCGTCGCGGACCTCGGTCACGTCGTCCTTGAAGCGACGCAGCGACTCGACGGTGAGGTTGTCGGCGACGACCACCCCGTCGCGCACCAGCCGGGCCTTCGAGTTCCGGGTGATGACGCCGCTGCGGACGATGGAGCCCGCCACGTTGCCGATGCGCGGCACGCGGAAGACCTCGCGGACCTCGGCGGTGCCGAGCGCGACCTCCTCGTACTCCGGCTTGAGCATGCCCTTGAGGGCCGCCTCGATCTCCTCGATCGCCTGGTAGATGACCGAGTAGTACCGGACGTCGATGCCCTCGCGGTTGGCGAGCTCGGTGGCCTGGCCCTCGGCCCGGACGTTGAAGCCCAGGACGATGACGTCGTCGGCCAGCGCCAGGTCGATGTCGCTCTTGGTGATGCCGCCGACGCCGCGGTGGATGACCCGCAGCGAGATGTCGTCGCTCACCTCGATCTTCATCAGGGCCTCCTCGAGCGCCTCCACGGTGCCCGAGTTGTCGCCCTTGATGATCAGGTTGAGCTGGCGGTTCTCCTTGAGCGCCGCGTCGAGGTCCTCGAGGCTGATCCGCTTGCGCATGGAGGCGTTCTGCGCGTTGCGGATGCGGGCCTGACGACGGTCGGCGATCTGCCGGGCGACGCGGTCCTCCTCGACGACGAGGAAGGTGTCGCCGGCACGCGGCACCGAGGTGAGACCCACGACCTGCACGGGGCGGGCCGGCAGGGCCTCCTTCAGCTTGTTGCCGTGCTCGTCGAGCAGCGAGCGGACGCGCCCGTAGGCGTCGCCGGCCACGATCGAGTCGCCCTGGCGCAGCGTGCCGCGCTGGACGAGGACGGTGGCGACGGGGCCGCGGCCCTTGTCCAGCTTGCCCTCGATGACCACGCCCTGCGGGTCCTGCTCGGTGTTGGCGCGCAGGTCCAGCGAGGCGTCGGCGGTCAGCAGGATCGCCGCGAGCAGGTCGTCGATGCCCTGGCGGGTGGTCGCGGAGACGTCGACGAACATCGTGTCGCCGCCGTACTCCTCGGCCACCAGCCCGTACTCGGTGAGCTGCTGGCGGATCTTGGCGGGGTTGGCCCCCTCCTTGTCGATCTTGTTGACCGCGACCACGATCGGCACCTCGGCGGCCTGGGCGTGGTTGAGCGCCTCGACCGTCTGCGGCATGACGCCGTCGTCGGCCGCCACCACCAGGACGACGATGTCGGTCACCTTCGCGCCACGGGCACGCATCGCGGTGAACGACTCGTGACCCGGGGTGTCGATGAAGGTGATCGGGCGCTCCTCGCCCTCCAGCTCGCTGACGATCTGGTAGGCGCCGATGTGCTGCGTGATGCCACCGGCCTCGCGCGCCACCACGTTGGTGTTGCGGATGGCGTCCAGGAGCTTCGTCTTGCCGTGGTCGACGTGACCCATGACGGTGACGACCGGCGGACGGGCCGACCAGTCCTCCTCGTCGCCCTCGTCGCCGAAGGTGAGGTCGAAGGTCTCGAGGAGCTCGCGGTCCTCGTCCTCGGGGCTGACGACCTGGATGTCCCACTCGATCTCGGCGCCGAGCAGCTGGAGCGTCTCGTCGTTGACCGACTGGGTCGCGGTGACCATCTCGCCCAGGTGGAACAGGGCGGTGACCAGCGCGGCCGGCTGGGCGCCGATCTTCTCGGCGAGGTCGGTCAGCGAGGCGCCACGGGGCAGCCGGACGACCTGCCCGTGCCCACGCGGCAGGCTGACGCCGCCCATGCTGGGCGCCGCCATGGAGTCGAACTCCTGACGCCGCTGCTTCTTGCTCTTGCGCCCGCGGACCGGACCGCGGCCACCGGGACGCCCGAAGGCACCCGCCGTGCCCGCACCCGAGCCGCCACGGCCGCGGCCACGGCCACCGCCGCCGGCACGGAAGCCGCCGCCGGCCGGCGCGCCGGCACCCGGGCCGCCACCGCCGCCGGGACGGAAGCCACCGCCGCCGCCGGGACCACCCGGACGGCCACGGCCACCGGCGCCACCCGGGCCGCCGGGACGACCGGCACCGGCCGGACGCGGCGGCATCATGCCGGGGTTGGGCCGGGGCGGCATCATGCCCGGGTTCGGCCGGGGACCACCCGGACCGGCCGCGGGACGCGGGCCGCCCGGACGGGGACCACCGGCACCGGGCGCCGGGCGGGGACCGCCGGCACCAGGGGCCGGGCGGGGACCGCCGGCACCGGGACCCGGACGGGGACCACCGGCCGCGGGACCCGGGCGCGGGCCACCGGCAGCCGGACCCGGACGCGGGGCGCTGCTGAAGGGGTTGTTGCCCGGCCGCGGGGCCGGACGGGGGCCGGGACGCGGACCGGCGCCGGGGGCACCGGGCGCGGCACCGCCGGGACGCGGACCGGCGCCGGGGGCACCGGGCGCGGCACCGCCGGGACGCGGCGCACCCGGGGCGGCCGGGCGCGGGGCACCCGGACGGGCGCCACCGGGCACGGGGCCACCGGCCGGACGCGGCGCGGGGCCGCCCGGACGGGGAGCGCCCGGCGCGGCCGGACGCGGGCCCTGCGGGGCGGTCGGCTGCTGGGTCGGCGCGCTCGCGGCCGGCGCCTGCGGGGCGGCCGGCTGCTGCTGGACCGGCTGCTGCTGGACCGGGCGCGGCCCGGGCACGGGGGCACCCGGGCGCGGGGCACCCGGACGCGGACCCGGCGTCGGACCGGCCGACGGGGCGGGCGCCGACGGGGCGGCCGGCGCCTGCGGAGCGCGCGCGGCCGGTGCGGGCGCCGAGGGGCGCGGCGCGGCCGGGGGCATGGGACGGGGCGCGTTGCCGCCGCCGTTGCCGCCGCCGTTGCCGCCGCCGTTGCCGCCGCCGGTGGCGGCGCCGAGGGCCTCCCGCAGCCGCCGGGCCACGGGGGCCTCGACGGTGGAGGAGGCGGACTTCACGAACTCGCCCTGCTCCTTGAGCTTGGCGAGGACGGTCTTGCTGTCGACCCCGAACTCCTTGGCGAGTTCGTGGACGCGGGCTTTGCCTGGCACGGATCTCCTCTGGTGAGGCCGGCGGCTCGCCCGCGCGACCTCGTCGTCAGTGGTGCATGGTCTGGCTTGTCATCGTGGGGACTTCACGGCTGACTCATCCGACGACGTCCTGCTCTCGACGTGCGGACCGGCCGGGTGCCGGTCCGTCTGGGGAAGTGCGGTCTGTCGTTCGTCCGCTGTCGCCCGCCCCGGGTCGTGGTCACCCGGCGCGGAGGCGCCGAGGACGTGCTCCCGGAGCGGACCGGCCTCCACCGCGGCGCCGCCTCCGGGGAGGCGCAGCGCCCGGGGGAAGGCCCGGCGTCGCTCCGCTGCGTGCAGGCACTCCGGCGTGGGGTGCAGGGACGCACCCCTACCGGGGAGCCTCCTCCGCGGATCGGGCACCAGGGCACCGGAGCGGAGGACGACACGTAGCAGGTCGGTGACCGGAGCGCGCTTCCGGCAGCCCACACACGTGCGCACCGGGATCGACGTTTCGGCCACCCGTCATGTTAGCGCGCGGCGGGGCCGCGTTGTTCCGGGCGCCGCTGACCGGCCCGGGGCGCCCCTCCACCGGGGTACGGGCGGCCGCCGGGGGCGCCGGCCCGGACCGGCGGCGGGCCCGACCGGAGCGGCGGGCGGCCCACGCCCGGCGACGGCGCGGCGTCGTCGGCCTGCGCGTCGCTGCGGATGTCGATCCGGCAACCGGTGAGCCGGGCGGCCAGGCGGGCGTTCTGGCCCTCCTTGCCGATGGCCAGCGACAGCTGGTAGTCGGGCACGACCACCCGCACGGCCTTGGCCTTCGGGTCGACCAGCGTCGCCGACGCCACGCGCGCCGGGCTCAGCGCGGACGCCACGAAGGTGGCCGGGTCGTCGGACCAGTCGACGATGTCGATCTTCTCGCCGTGCAGCTCGCTCATGACGTTGCGCACCCGCTGGCCCATCGGGCCGATGCAGGCGCCCTTGGCGTTGAGCCCCGGCACCGAGGTGCGGACGGCGATCTTCGACCGGTGCCCCGCCTCGCGGGCGACGGCGACGATCTCGACGCTGCCGTCGGCGATCTCGGGGACCTCGAGGGCGAACAGCTTGCGCACCAGGTTCGGGTGGGTGCGCGAGATGGTCACCTGCGGGCCGCGGTGGGTGCGGGACACCGAGACGACGTAGGCGCGCAGCCGGCTGCCGTGCGGGTAGCGCTCCCCCGGCACCTGCTCGGCGGCCGGCATGACGGCCTCGACCTTGCCGATGTCGAGCAGCACCGCGCCCTGCGCGTTGCGGCGGGCGTCGGCCTGGACGACGCCGCTGACGATGTCGCCCTCGCGGCCGGCGTACTCGCCGAAGGTCTGCTCGTGCTCGGCGTCGCGCAGCCGCTGGACGATCACCTGCTTGGCGGTGCTGGCCGCGATCCGGCCGAAGTCGGAGGGGGTGTCGTCCCACTCGCGCACGACCTGCCCGTCGTCGCCGAGCTCCTGGGCGAGCACCGCGACCTCGCCGCTCTTGCGGTCGACGTGCACCCGCACGTGCCTGGCCGCGCCGTCGGCGTGCCGGTAGGCGGTCACCAGCGCCGTCTCGATCGCCTCGATCACCGTGTCGGCGGGGATGTCCTTCTCCCGCTCGATGGCCCTGAGGGCGGTCAGGTCGATGTTCACTGTCGTCCTCCGTCGTCGCCCTCGTCGTCGTCCAGCAGGTCCTCGTCGAGGTCGTCGTCCATGAGGTCGTCGGCGTCGTCGGGGCCCGGGCCGTCGTCCGCGGGTCCGTGCTCGTCCTTGCCGGGCCGGCCGAACTCGACCTGCACCCGGCCGGCGCCCAGCTGCGCCCACGGCACGTGCCGCGGGGTGGGCGCCTTCTTCTTCGCGCCGGGCTTGCCCGGCTTCTCGACCGCCAGGGTCACACCCGCGTCGTCGACGGCGGTGACCCGGCCGGTCAGCTGCTCGCCGCCGACCGCGACCGTCACCAGCCGCCCGGTGTTGCGCCGCCAGTGCCGCGGCTCGGTCAGCGGCCGGTCGACGCCGGGGCTGGTCACCTCCAGCACGTAGGGTGCGCGGCCGAGCTCGCCGTCGTTGCGGTCGAGCACGGCCGACACGGCGCGGCTGACCTCGGCGACGTCGTCGAGGGAGACCCCCTCGTCCCGGTCGACGACGACGCGCACGACGCTGCGGCGGCCGGCGGGGGTGACCACCAGCTCCTCCAGGTCGTAGCCGGCGTCGGCGACGACCGGCTCGATCCAGCCGGCCAGCCGCGTCGCGGCCGGGTCCTGACCCTTCGCTGCGGACACGGGCTCCCTCCCTCCTGACCGGTCGGAGCTCGTGCTCGGCGGACCGCACCCGGGCAGCGGACGGCGGCGCGCACGGCACCGCCCGGCGGCGTACCCGGGAAGAGGTCAGGCTACCGCTCCCCCGCGGGCCCGGCCCCGGCCGCTCGGGCGCCGGCGGCGGACCGGGCCGATCCGCCCGTCGCTGCCCGCGGCGCGCGGGGGCGCCTGGGAGGATGGCGGCGATGTCCACCTCCCCTCCCGGCCGCTCCCCCGCCGGGTTCTCCCGGCGCCGGCTGCTCGCCGGCGCGGCCGGGCTGGCCCTGCTGGCGGCGGCCGGGTGCACCGCGGGCGACGCCGGCGGCGCGGCCGCGCAGACGTCGGCGCAGGACGACCGGCTGGCCGCGCAGTTGCCGGTGCAGGAGGCGGTCGTGGCCGCCTACGACGCCGCCGCGGCCGCCGACCCCGCCCTCGGCGGCGAGGTGGCCCCGCTGGCCGAGCAGGCGCGCACCCAGCTCGAGCGCCTGCGCGCCGCGGCACCGGCCGCGGCCGCGTCGGCATCGGCGTCGGCCTCGTCGTCGGCCTCGGCGTCGGCGTCGACCCCGGCGACCGCCCCGGCCCCGCCGGCGGGCGGGGACGTGCGGGGATGGCTGCGCGAGCAGGTGGCCACGGCCGCCGCGGCGCACACCGCCGCGTGCGTGGAGGCCACCGGCGCCCGGGCGGCGCTGCTCGGGGCGGTGGCGGCCGGGCTGCGCGGCCACGAGGCCGCGCTGGCGTGACGAGGACTCGCGGGAGGCACCCACGTGGCCGATGACGGGACCGCCGCGGGCGGCGAGGACGCCGCGCTGCGCGAGGTGCTGGCCGCCGAGCACGCGGCGGTGTGGGGACACGGCGTCGTCGGCGCCGCGCTGCCGCCGGACGCGCGCGGACCGGCCGTCGACGGCGAGCTCGCCCACCGCGACCTGCGCGACCGGCTGGCGGCGCTGCTCGAGGAGCGGGACGCCGACCCGGTGCCCGCGCAGGCCGGCTACGAGCTGCCCTTCCCCGTGCTGTCCGACGTCGACGCCGCGGCGCTGGGCGCCGCGCTCGAGGAGGGCGTGAGCGCCTCCTGGGTGGCGCTGCTGAGCGCCGCGGAGCAGCCGGCGGTCCGGCAGCTGGCCGTCGACGCGCTCGGCGCCGCGGAGGCGCGCGCCGTCGGCTGGCGCCGGGCGGCCGGGCGGACGCCGGTCACCGCTGCGCTGCCCGGCCTGCCCGACGCCTGACCCGCCGGCCGTCGACCGGCCGGCCGCGAGCGGTCAGCCGACCGCGCCCAGGAAGGCGTCGGTGACGGCGACGGCGGCGCTGCTGGACTGGCCGCCCTCGACGAGCACCGCGAACGCGATGTCGCCCTGCGCCCCGCCGAGCCGGTAGCCCACGAACCAGCCGTGCGAGTCCGGCGGGGTGTTGGTGCCGTACTCGGCGGTGCCGGTCTTGCCGTACACCTCGCCGCGGTCGGCCAGCGCGGTCGCGGTCCCGCTGAGCACCACCTGGCGCATCATCGGCCGCAGCTGGTCGAGCACGCCCTGCCCCGGGCCCGCGGGCGCGGGACCGGCGGGCTCGGCGCCGACGACCTCGACCGGCGCGGCCGGGGTGCCGCTCGCGATCCCGGCGGCGACGAGCGCCATCTGCGCGGGGCTCATGAGCACCTGGCCCTGGCCGATCGCGTTGGCCGCCTTGGTGGTGCCGGTGGAGTCCGACGGCACGCTGCCGGAGAAGACGCCGACCGGCAGCTGCCACTCGGTGCCCACGCCGTAGGAGGCGGCCGCGGCGGCCAGGGCGTCGTCGGGCAGCTCCAGGCCCTCCTGGATGAAGGTGGTGTTGCAGGACTGGGCGAAGGCCTCGGTGAAGGGCACCGTGCCGAGGTCGAACTGGTCCTGGTTCTCGAACTCGCGGCCCTCGACGACCGTCGTGCCCGGGCAGGCGACCGGGGTGTCGGGGGCCACCGTCCCGGTGGACAGCAGCGCGGTGGCCGAGATGGTCTTCATGCTCGAGCCGGGCGGGTACTGGCCCGACAGCGCGTTGGCGGGCACGGCCGCCTCGTTCGACGACACGGCCAGGACCTCGCCGGTGCCCGGCCGGACGACGACGAGGTGGGTGGCCCGCGCCTCGGTGGCGACGGCGGCGTCGGCGGCCTCCTGCAACGGGCGGACCAGCGGCGTCTGCAGCGGCTGGCCGGCGACGGGGGCGACGGACGCCACCTCCCGGCCGGCGTCGCCGGTGGCCTCGTCGGTGCTGACCACGGAGACGGTGAAGCCGGGAGTGCCGGTCAGCTGCTCCTGGAAGGCCCGCTGCAGGCCGGACAGGCCCACCTGGTCGCCGGCGGCGTAGGCCGGGCCGGCCTCCTCGGTGGTGGTCTCCTCGATCACCTCGGCGGTGGCGGCGCCGACCCGGCCGAGCAGCGCGGAGGCGAACCGCGCCGTCGGTGCGAGCAGCCGGGTGTCGGTGGGGAACACCGCGCCGGGCAGGTCGAACACCTGCGCGCGGATGGCCTCGAAGTCGGGACGCCGCAGGGTGATGACCGGCACGAACTGCCCGGGCGGCGCGGCCTGGACGTCGGCGGTGATGTCCTCGGCCGGGATGCCGGTGGCCGCCGAGAGGCCCGCGGCCAGCGCCGGCAGGTCGGTGACCTGGCCGGGGTCGACGCCGACGTTCACGACCTCGGTGGGCGCGAACAGCGGCTGCCCGGCGGCGTCGGTGATCGCGGCGCGCTCGGGCAGCGACCGGGTGAGCTGCAGGCGCTGGCCCTCCCCCAGCTCGGGGTGCACGAGCGTCGGCTCCGCCACCACCTGCCAGGCGTCCTCCCCCTCCCGCAGCTCGAGGGTGGCGTCGTAGGTCCAGTCCGGGGCGGCCTGCAGGTCCCAGGTGGCGGTCCACCCGGCGGTGGCGGTGCCGTCCTCGACGGCGACCTCGCCGAGCTCGGCGGACAGCGCCGCGCCGGGCAGGTCGGCGGCGGTCTGCTCGAGCAGCGCGGTGGCGGCGGCGGGGTCGGTGGTGGCGTCCGCGGCGGCCGCGGCGTCGCCGCCCGCCCAGTCGTCGAGGAAGGCCTGTGCGGCGGCGCGGACGTCGTCCTCGGAGCCGCCGGAGCAGGCCGCGAGGACCGGTGCGGACAGGAGCGTGAGGACCGTGCCGAGGACCGCCGTGCGTCGTGCTGCCACGTCCGGACACCCTGTCAGACCCGGAGCGCCATCCCGGGGAGGCGCCTCAGAACAGGACGCTGGCGTAGCAGCCGACCTCGCGGAAGCCGACCCGGCGGTAGACGGCCCGGGCGGGCGCGTTGAAGTCGTTGACGTAGAGGCTGACCACCGGCGCGACGACCGTGCGGGCGTACTCGACGACGGCGGCCATCCCGGCGGCGCCGATGCCGCGGCCGCGCGCCTCGGGGGCGGTCCACACGCCCTGCACCTGGCAGGCCGCGCGCGACACCGCGCCGATCTCGGCCTTGAACAGCACCCGCCCGTCCTCGATCCAGGCCAGCGACTGGCCGGCGCGGACGAGGTCCTCGACCCGCATGCGGTAGCCCACCCCGCCGTCGGCGCGCAGCGGGCTGACCCCGACCTCCTCGGTGAACATGGCCACCGCGGCGGGGAGCAGGACGTCGATCTCCGAGGGGCGCACCGGGCGCACCCGCGGCTCGGGCGCCACCGCGGGCGGGCCCTCGATGGCCAGGAGGGGCTGGCGCGGCCGGTGGTCGCGCGCCGGGCCCCAGGAGGGCTCCAGCAGCTGCCACAGCGGGTCGACGGCGGCGGCCGGGCCGACGATGGTCGAGCAGCGGCGGCCGGCCCGGCGGGCGCGCTCGGCGAACGCCTCCGCGGCGGCCCGCTCGGCGCCCGGGACGCTGAACGGGATCAGGTTCGCCCCGGCCAGGCAGACGGCGTCGAGGCTGCGGCCGGTGCCCACACCCCACAGCGGCGCCCCGAGCGAGGCCGGGGCGGTGCCGGCGGCCTCCACCCGCCCGGCGAGCACGCACGCCGCGACCGGGTCGGCGGACAGCAGCCGGCGGACGGCGGGTTCGTCGCTCTCGTCGAGGACGCGGGCGGACGACCCGGTCGAGCGCAGCACGGCGGGCGGGGGGAGGCGCGTCAGCCGACGGTGACGACGGGCGGGCCGGAGGGGACGCCGTCGTCGTCGAGCTGCTCACCGGCCAGGCGCATGGCCTCCTCGATGAGGGTCTCGACGATCTGCGACTCCGGCACGGTCTTGATGACCTCGCCCTTGACGAAGATCTGGCCCTTGCCGTTGCCGGAGGCGACGCCGAGGTCGGCCTCGCGGGCCTCGCCCGGGCCGTTGACGACGCAGCCCATGACGGCCACGCGCAGCGGCACCTCCATGCCCTCGAGGCCGGCGGTGACCTCGTCGGCGAGCTTGTAGACGTCGACCTGCGCGCGCCCGCACGACGGGCAGCTGACGATCTCCAGGCCGCGCTGGCGCAGGTTCAGCGACTCGAGGATCTGGGTGCCGACCTTGACCTCCTCCGCGGGCGGCGCGGAGAGGGAGACGCGGATCGTGTCGCCGATGCCCTGGGACAGCAGCGCGCCGAAGGCGACGGCGGACTTGATGGTGCCCTGGAACGCGGGGCCGGCCTCGGTGACACCGAGGTGCAGCGGGTAGTCGCACCGGGCGGCCAGCAGCTCGTAGGCGCGGACCATGACCACCGGGTCGTTGTGCTTGACCGAGATCTTGATGTCGCGGAAGTCGTGCTCCTCGAACAGCGAGCACTCCCACAGCGCCGACTCGACCAGCGCCTCCGGCGTCGCCTTGCCGTACTTGGCCAGCAGGCGCTTGTCCAGCGAGCCGGCGTTGACGCCGATGCGGATCGGGATGCCCGCGCCCTTGGCCGCGCGGGCGATCTCGCCGACCTTGTCGTCGAACTTCTTGATGTTGCCGGGGTTCACCCGCACCGCGGCGCAGCCGGCGTCGATCGCGGCGAAGACGTAGCGCGGCTGGAAGTGGATGTCGGCGATGACCGGGATCTGCGACTTCCTCGCGATGATCGGCAGCGCCTCGGCGTCGTCGGTGTCCGGGACGGCCACGCGCACGATCTGGCAGCCCGAGGCGGTCAGCTCGGCGATCTGCTGCAGGGTCGCGTTGACGTCGGCGGTCTTCGTCGTGGTCATCGACTGGACGCTGACCGGGAAGTCGCTGCCGACCCCCACGTCCCCGACCATCAGCTGGCGGGTCTTGCGCCGGGGCGCGAGGACGGGCGGGGGTGCGGCGGGCATGCCGAGACCGACGACGGTGGACATGCCCCCGAGTATCCCCGCTCTCCGCAGGTCGGCGCCGTGCGCTACTGGAGTGTGATCGGGTTGACGACGTCGGCGATGAGCAGCAGGCCCGACAGCGCGATGAACAACCCGGCGACGACGTAGGCCACGGGCATGAGCCGGGCGATGTCGAAGGGCCCCGGGTCGGGCCGGCCGCGCCACCGGGCGACCACCGAGCGCGCCTTCTCGTACAGCGCGCCGGCGACGTGCCCGCCGTCGAGCGGGTAGATCGGCAGCAGGTTGAACAGGAACAGCACGAGGTTGACGCTGGCCAGCAGGCCGAGGAAGAAGCTCAGCTTCTCGGCGCCGCTGAACTCCTGGATGGCGAACACCTCGCCGGAGATCCGCCCGACGCCGACGACGCCGATCGGCCCGTTGACGTCGCGCTCCTCCCCGAGGAAGGCGGCGCGGAACAGCTGCGGGACCCGCTCGGGGATCTCGATCAGCCGCTGCACCGACTGCGACACGACCATGCCGAAGTAGCCGGGCAGGTCGGAGAAGGACTGGCGGGCGAAGCCGAACACCGGGCTGACGCCGAGGTAGCCGGCCGTCATGGTGCCCTCGCCGTCGTCGGTGGCGACGACGTTCTCGATCGGGGTGACGGTCAGCTCCCGGGCCTGCCCGTCGCGCTCCACGGTCAGCGCGAGCGGCTCGCCCGCCGAGCCGCGGATCGCCTGCTGCACCGCCGTCCAGCTGTCGTAGGCGGTGGGGTCGAGGGTCTGCCCGTCGATGGCGACGATCGTGTCGCCCGGCTGCAGGCCGGCCTCGGCGGCGGGGCTGGCGACCGGCTCCGCGCAGCCGGCGGTGCCCTCCTCGCACAGCTGCCCGGCGTCGGCACCGCTGGTGACGATCGGGATGCCGCAGACGTCGGTCTGCTGCTCCTCGGCCAGCGCGATGCTCTCCGCCCCGGCCGGGACCACGCACGCCGGGACGCTGGCCAGCTGGGTGGTGATGACGTTGGTGCCGATGGCGGTCAGCAGGACCGCGAAGAACACCACGGCCAGGACCAGGTTGTGGAACGGCCCGGCGAACATGACGACCACGCGCTGCCACCAGGGCTTGGCGTAGAAGACCCGGCCGGCGTCGCTGGGCAGGACGTCGTCGAGGGCCTGGCCGCGCACCTCGGCGATGAACGTCCGCATGCGGGTGGCGCGGGTGCTCTCGTTCTCCTCGGCCGGCGGGATCATCCCGACGATGCGGATGTAGCCGCCGAGCGGGATGGCCTTGACGCCGTACTCGGTCTCGCCGCGCCGGCGGGAGAACACGGTCGGGCCGAAGCCGACCATGAACTGCGGCACGCGCATGCCGAACTTCCGGGCCCAGTAGAAGTGGCCGTACTCGTGGAACGCGATCGAGGCGAGCAGGCCGACGAAGAACGCGACGATCCCGAGGACCGTCAGGACGATGCTCAGCTCGGGCCTCCGGCGACGGCGGCGCGGGCGTGCTGCCGGGCCCATCGCTCAGCGGCCAGCACGTCGTCCACGCAGGTGGGGGCGCCGAGGTCCGGCGCGTCGTCGAGGGTACGCGCGACGAGGCCCACGACGTCCGGGAAACGCAGCCGTCCCCCCAGGAAGGCGGAGACCGCCTCCTCGTTGGCCGCGTTGAAGACCGCGGGGACGACGCCCCCGGCCTCCCCCGCGGCCCGTGCCAGGCGCACCGCCGGGAACGCCTCCTCGTCGAGCGGCGCGAACTCCCAGGTGCTCGCCGCCGACCAGTCCAGCGCCGGCTGCACGTGCGGCAGCCGGTCGGGCCAGGCCAGTGCGAGCGCGATGGGCAGCCGCATGTCCGGCGGGCTGGCCTGCGCGATGGTGGCGCCGTCGGCGAAGGTCACCATCGAGTGCACGATCGACTGGGGGTGCACGACGACGTCGATGTGGGCGTAGGGGACGCCGAACAGCAGGTGCGCCTCGATGAGCTCCAGGCCCTTGTTGACCAGCGTGGCCGAGTTGATCGTGACGACCGGGCCCATGTCCCAGGTGGGGTGCGCCAGCGCCTGCTCGGGCGTGACGTCGGCGAGGTCGGCGGCCCGCCGCCCGCGGAAGGGCCCGCCGCTGGCGGTGAGCACCAGCCGGGCGACCTCCCCCCGGGCCCCGCCGCGCAGGCACTGCGCGAGCGCCGAGTGCTCGGAGTCGACGGGCACCAGCTGACCCGGTGCCGCGGCGGCGGTCACCAGGTCGCCGCCCGCGACCAGGGACTCCTTGTTGGCCAGGGCGACGGTGTTGCCGGCCCGCAGCGCGGAGAGCGTCGGCCCCAGGCCGATCGAGCCGGTGATGCCGTTGAGGACGACGTCGGCCGGGCGGGCGGCGAGCTCCTCGGCGGCGCGCGGCCCGGCGAGGATCTCCGGCAGCGCGTACTCCCCGCGCGCCCAGCCCCGCTGCGAGGCGGCCGCGTAGAAGGCCAGCTGGAGGTCCTGGGCCGCCGTCGCCCGGGCCACCGCCACCGTGCGCACGCCGAGCGCGAGCGCCTGCTCGGCCAGCCGGGCGACGTCGCCGCCGCCGGCCGCCAGCGCGGTGATCCGCAGCCGGTCGGGGTTCTGCTCGGCGACCGCGATCGCCTGCCGGCCGATCGAGCCGGTCGAGCCCAGCACGGTCACCTCGCGCGGCTCGCTCATGCGGCGCATCCTCCCCGACGCGCCGCACCACCTCGAACGGTGCCCCGCGGGCGGGGCTGGCAGGATGGGATCCGTGAGCGAGCACCACGGCCCGGGTGTCCGGTCGGACAACCCGCTGTCCACGCGCGTCAACCAGCCCAACCGCGAGGAGGGCGTCGTCCGCGCCGGGGCCCACCCGGTCGAGGAGGAGCGCCCCGAGGACTGGGGCTGGCACGGCCGCTCCGGCAAGTGGGCACAGATCGCCGGCTGGCTCACCGTGCTGTCGATGCTGGCCTACACGTGGGGCAACCACGAGGGCCGCATGGAGGACGTGTGGCTGTTCGGGATCGCCGCGTTCCTCGTGCTGATCCTGCTGTGGGACCTCCGGCGCAAGCGCACCGCCTGGCGCCCGTAGCGCCTGGCAGTCCCGAGACGTCCCCGACGACCCGGTCCGGCACCCGCCGGGCCGGGTCGTCGGGTGTCGGGGCCCGGCTCAGGTGGCGGTGACCCCGATGGCGGCGCCGATCAGGTAGGTGGCCCCGGCGGCCAGGGCGCCGAACAGCAGCTGGCGCAGGCCGGCGTACCACCACGGTCGCGGGGTGAAGCGCGAGGACAGCGCACCGGCGGCCACCAGGCCGACCGCGCCGCACAGCAGCGCCACCCACAACAGCGACAGCCCGAACAGGTAGGGCAGCAGCGGCAGCACCGCGCCCAGGGAGAACGTCAGGAACGACGAGACCGCCGCCGTCCGGGGCGAGGGCTGGTCCTCGGGGCTGACGCCGAGCTCCGCGACGACGTGCAGCCGCAGCGCCACCTCGGGGTCGCGGGACAGCTGGACGGCGACCTCGTGGGCGAGGTCCGCGTCGACGCCGCGCTCGCGCAGCATGCCGACGAGCTCGCCGAGCTCCTCCTGCGGGTGCCGCTCGAGCTCCCGCCGCTCCTTGGCCACCTCGAGCTCGAGCTGCTCGTTCTGCGTCCTCACCGAGGTGTACTCGCCGAGCGCCATCGAGATCGCGCCGGCGACCAGCCCGGCGACGCCGGTGAGGACGATCGTGCGCGGCGCCGCTCCCCCGCCGCCGACGCCGGCGACCAGGGCGGTGTTGGTCACCAGGCCGTCCATCGCGCCGAAGACGGCGGCGCGCAGCCAGCCGCCGGAGACGTCGCCGTGGTGGTGCTCGTGCAGGGCGGCGGGCTCCCCGGCCGCGGGCTCCTCGGTACGGGAGCTCACGCGGTGTCCCCGGCGCTCACGTGGTGTCCCGCGCGCTCACGCGTCGGCCTCGGCGCCCAGCGGCACCGGCGCCTCCAGCATGGGCGCGGGGGTGGCGACCGCCGGCACGCCGGCGTCGTCCCCGAGGTCGGCGGCGGCGAGCTGGCCGCAGGCACCGTCGATGTCCTGGCCGCGGGTGTCGCGCACCGTCGTCGGCACGCCCGCGGCCCGCAGGCGGGCGACGAACTCCCGCTGCGCCGGCAGCGGGCTCGCATCCCACGGGCTGCCCGGCGTCGGGTTGAGCGGGATCAGGTTGACGTGCGCGAGCTTCCCGGCGAGCAGCCGGCCGAGGAGGTCGGCGCGCTCGGGCTGGTCGTTGACGTCGCGGATGAGCGCGTACTCCACCGAGTAGCGGCGGCCGGTGCGCGCGGCGTAGTCGTCGGCGGCCTCCACCACCTCGGCGACCTTCCACCGGGTGTTGATCGGCACGAGGGTGTCGCGCAGCTCGTCGTCGGGGGCGTGCAGGCTGACCGCGAGGGTGACCGCCAGGCCCTCCTCGGTGAGCTTCCGGATGCCGGGCACCAGGCCCACGGTGGAGACGGTGACCGACCGCTGCGACAGGCCGAGGCCGTAGGGCGCCTGCCCGAGCAGCGCGCGCAGCGTGGCGCGCACCCGCGGGTAGTTGGCCAGCGGCTCGCCCATGCCCATGAAGACGACGTTGGACAGCCGGCCCGGCCCGCCGGGGACCTCGCCGTTGGCCATCGCCGCCGCGGCCGCGACCGCCTGGCCGATGATCTCGGCGGCCGACAGGTTGCGGGTCAGCCCGTTCTGGCCGGTGGCGCAGAAGGGGCAGGCCATGCCGCAGCCGGCCTGGCTGGAGATGCAGACGGTGGCGCGGTCGGGGTAGCGCATGAGCACGCTCTCGACCAGGGCGCCGTCGTGCAGCCGCCACAGCGTCTTGCGGGTGCGGCCGCCGTCGGCGCTGAGCGTGCGCACCGGCGTGAGCAGGCCGGGCAGCAGCGCCTCCGTCAGCGTCCCGCGGACCGCCGCGGGGACGTCGGTCATCTGCGCGGGGTCGGTGACGCCGCGGAAGAAGTGCCGGGCCAGCTGGTCGGCGCGGAACGCCGGCTGCCCGAGGTCGGCGACGGCGGCGCGCGCCTCCTCCCGGGTGAGGTCGGCGAGGTGGCGCGGCGGCTTGCCCCGGCGCGGGGCGTCGAAGACGAGGGGCAGGGCAGTCATGGCCCCTCCATCGTCCCACCCCGCCCCGCACCGTGGGACGCGCTCCGGGTGAGGTCGCTCGCTCAGGAGGACGGCGCGGCCGGGTCCCCGCTGGGCTCCGGGGTCGCCGATGGCTCCGGCGACTCCGTCGGCGTCGGCTCCGGAGACTCCGTCGGCGTCGGCTCCGGCGTCTCCGTGGGCGTCGACTCCGGGGTGCCCGTGGGGGTCGGCGTGCCGGTCGGGGTCGGCAGCGGGGTGGCGGTCGGCACCGGCGTCGGCGCGGGGGTGGGCACGGGCGCCTGGGTCGGGAGGGCCACCGGCACGGGCACCGGCGCCGGGACGACCACCGGCGCCGGCGGCGGGACCACCTGGGGGACGACGGCCTGGGGGACGACGGCCTGGGGGACGACGGGGAGCGCGACGGCGGCCGGCGCGGACGGGGCCGCGGCGAGCACCGGCGCCGGCGCGGGGTCGTCCTGGGACTGCGGCGCCGGCGTCTCGGCGGCGGTGGTCGGGGTGGGCGTGACCGGCGGCGGGACGGCGGGGCGCACGGGCCGCGGGGCACGCGTCGGGGTGGCGGTCGCGGTGGCGGTGGCCGTGGGCGAGGCCTGGACGGCGGAGGTCGGGACCGGGCCGGACGCCGAGCCCGCCAGCAGGACCGCACCGGTGATGCCGCCGGCCGCGAGCAGGCCGAGGGCCACCGCCAGGCCGGTGCGGCGGCGCGGCCGCGGCCGCGGGGCGACGACGACGCGCGGCAGCGTCACCGGCCCCTCGGGCGCCCGGGCGGGGCCGGCGGGGTCGTCGTACCCGGGATCGTCCTCGGGGTCGTCGTACCTGAGGTCGTCGTACCCGAGGTCGTCGTACCCGAGGTCGTCGTACCCGAGGTCGTCGTACCCGGGCACGTCGGCGACCGGGACGGCGAGGACCGCGGTGCCCTCCGCGAGGGCCTCCTCGGCGACAGCCTCCTCGGCGAGGGCCTCCTCGGCGACGGCCTCCTCGGCGACCGGCAGGTCGGGAACGGACTCCCCCACCGCGACGGGCTCCTCCACCGCGACGGGCTGGTCCTCGGCGGACGCCTCGCCGGCGGGGACCTCGTCCGACTCCCCGTCGGCGGGGACCTCGTCGGAGGCGTCGGTGGAGGCGTCGGCACCGGCGTCGGCACCGGCGTCGGGGGAGGCGTCGGGGGAGGCGTTCTCCGGGGCGGCGTCGTCCGCGGTTCCCACCGGCGCGGGCTCCCCGGCCGCGGGCTCCTCGGACGGCACCACCTCGGCCGGCACCACCTCGGCGGCGTCGTCCCCGGCCGGCGCACCGTCCCCGGCGGGCTCGTCCCCGGCGGGCTCGTCCTCGGCCAGCCAGAGGGGCAGCAGGTCCCGCAGGTCCTGCGTCGGCATCAGGCCGTCGTCGTCGACGAACGAGGTCGCGGCCGCGTCGGCGGCGCCCGGCGCCTCGTCGTCCTGCTGTGCCGTCATCCCACCTCGCAGTCACTCATGGTCATCCCCCGCTCACAGGTCGGAGTGATGGTGCCCGACGGGGACGCCCGGGGGCCGGAGGCGCGGCCGGGCTAGCGTCCCCCGGGTGCGCGAGACGGCGGATGACGAGGCGGAGGTGGCGGGTCCGTCCGATCCGGTCGGCGTGGGGCCGTGGGAGGGCCCGTGGCCCGAGGACCCGCGCTACGACCCGGAGCTGCTCGCGCACGGCGACCGGCGCAACGTCGTCGACCGGTACCGCTACTGGACGGTCGAGGCGATCGTCGCCGACCTCGACCCGCGCCGGCACGCCTTCCACGTCGCCATCGAGAACTGGCGGCACGACCTGAACATCGGCACGGTCGTGCGCACCGCGAACGCCTTCCTCGCCGCCGAGGTGCACGTGGTCGGGCGCAAGCGCTGGAACCGCCGCGGGGCGATGGTCACCGACCGCTACCTGCACGTGCGCCACCACCCCGACGCGGCGGCCCTCGGCGCGTGGGCGCGCGAGGCGGGCCTGCCGGTGCTCGCCGTCGACAACCTGCCCGGCGCCCGGCCGCTGGAGACCGCCGAGCTGCCGCGCGCGTGCGTGCTGCTGTTCGGCCAGGAGGGCACCGGGCTGTCGGCCGAGGCGCGCGAGGTGGCCGACGGCGTCCTGTCCATCGCCCAGTTCGGCTCCACCCGGTCGATCAACGCGGGCGTCGCGGCCGGGATCGCCATGCACGCCTGGATCCGCCGGCACGCGCAGCTGCCCTGACGCGCGCGTCCGCGCCGGGTGCGCCACCCTCGGCGGGGTGGGCCGACTCGACGACGTGGACCTGACGCTGGCGCTGTCCAAGAAGGACGGCAAGGAACAGCTGGCCGCGGCGCAGCGGCGGCTGGTGCACCTGCGGCTGTTCCTCGGTGGGCAGCTCGGCGGGCCGATCGGGCCGCCGGTGTGCGTGCTCTTCGAGGGCTGGGACGCCTCGGGCAAGGGCGGGGCCATCAAGCGGCTGGTCGACGAGCTCGACCCCCGGCACGTGCGGGTGGCCCAGTTCGCCGCCCCGACGCCGACGGAGAAGCGGCACCACTTCCTGTGGCGCTTCTGGCCGGTGCTGCCCGGCTGGGGCGGCATGGCCGTGCTCGACCGCACCTGGTACGGCCGGGTGCTGGTCGAACGGGTGGAGGGCTTCGCCTCCGACGAGGCGTGGCAGCGGGCCTACGGCGAGATCGTCGACCTGGAGACCACGCTCGCCGCCGAGGGCACGATCCTGGTGAAGTTCTGGATGCACGTCTCCCCCGAGGAACAGCTGCGCCGGTTCGAGTCGCGCGCCGCCGACCCCTACCGCGCCTGGAAGCTCACCGACGAGGACTGGCGCAACCGGGAGAAGCGGCCGGCCTACGAGGCCGCCGTCGAGGAGATGCTCGAGCGCACCGACCACCCCGGCGGGCGCTGGACCGTGGTGCCGGCCGACGACAAGCGCCACGCCCGCGTCGCCGTGGTCCGGACGGTCTGCGAGGCGATCGAGGCAGGGCTCGCCGCCCGCGGCATCGACCCGGACGCCCCCGCCGCGTGAGCGTCCTGCTCCACCTGTGCACGAGCGGCGAGTGGCGGGCCGCCCTCGACGCCGGCGCGCTGCGGCCGCCCGGGCCGTTCGTGCACCTGTCGCGGCCCGAGCAGGTGCACCTGCCGGCGCGGCGGCTGTTCCCGGGTCGCCGTGACCTCGTGCTGCTCGTCGTCGACCCGGCCCGCCTGACCGACCCCGTGGTCGAGGAGCCCGGCGTCCCCGGTGACCCCGGCGGCATGCGCTTCCCGCACCTGTACGGGCCGCTGCCGGCGTCGGCGGTGGTCGCCGTCGTCCCGTACCGGCCGCCGGTCCCGCCGGTGCTGCCCGAGCCGGGCGACGCGCTCGGCCGGGCGCTCGCGATGTCGCTGTCCCTGCCGGTCCGGCGCGCCGCCGACGTGCGTGACGTCCCCGGCGGGGTGGCGGTGCGCGACCCGCGCTTCCCGTACTCGCACGACCACAACCGGCTGCTGCTCGACTCCCCCGTCGACGCCGCCACCGTCGCCGCGGCCGCCGCCGACCTGGCCGTGCCGGCCGCGCTGCTGAGCTGGCCCGCCGCCGCGGGGGTCGCGGCTGAGCTGGCGGCGTCCGGTTGGGACGCCGGGGAGCTGCTGGTCATGACCCGCGCGGCGCGCCCGCCACTGTCGGGCGGCGAGCGGGCGGAGGTCCTGACCGAGCCGCAGGTGCGCGCGTTCCGCGCCGAGGCCTGGCGGCGCGACCTGCCCGCCGGCACGCCCGACCGCGACGAGGTGGTCGCCCAGCTGGTCGGCCGCGAGCCGCTCACCGGCACCGTCGTGGCGGTGCACGAGGTCGCCGTCCGCGAGGGCGGCCGCGTGGTCGCCGCCGGTCAGCTGCGGATCGACGGCGCGACGGCGGCGGTCGAGTCCGTGGAGACCGAGCCGGCCGCCCGCGGCCGGGGCGCGGCCGACGCGGTCCTCGCCCGCCTGGTCGGGCTCGCCGCCGACGCCGGCTGCGACCTGGTGGTGCTCGAGGCCGACGCCGCCGACTGGCCGCGGCACTGGTACGCGCGGCGCGGCTTCGCCGTCGCCGGGTCGGTGTGGGAGGTGACCCGGCGTCAGGCGGGCGGCGCGACCCAGGCCAGCAGCAGGTAGGCCGCAGCGGCCGACGGCAGCAGGCTGTCGAGCCGGTCCATGATCCCGCCGTGGCCGGGCAGCAGCGTGCCCATGTCCTTGATGCCGAGGTCGCGCTTGATCAGCGACTCGCCGAGGTCCCCCACCGTCGCGCTCACCGCCAGGGCGACGCCGAACAGCACACCGCCCCACCACGGCCCGTCGAGGGCGAGGGTGACGATCGGCGTCGCGACGGCCACGCAGGCCACGATCGACCCGGCCATGCCCTCCCAGGACTTCTTCGGGCTGACCGTCGGCGCCATGGGGTGCCGCCCGAACAGGACGCCGGCCGCGTAACCGCCGACGTCGTTGCCGACCACGGTGGCGATGAACGCCAGCACCCGGGCCACGCCGTCGTCCGGGACCAGCAGCAGCACGGCGAAGCCCGCGAGCAGCGGGACGTAGAGGGCGACGAAGACGCCGGCGGTGGCGTCGCGCAGGTACCCCTCGGGGCCGTCGCCGAGCCGCCACAGCAGGACGGCGACGACGGTGAACACGAACCCGGCCACCAGCCCGTCGGTGCCGCGCGTCCAGGCCAGCGCCAGCATGGCGACGGTGCCCACGAGCACCGGCGCGAGCGGCACCCGCGCGTTGCCGGCCTCCAGCGCCCGGACCAGCTCGACGACGCCGACCAGGATCGCGACGGCGATGACGCCGAGGAACGCCGGCCGGTAGACCAGCAGCGAGGCGACGATGACCGCGCCGAGGCCCAGCCCCACGCCGATGGCGGCGACCAGGTCGCGCCCGGCCCGGCTGCTCTTCGGCGGGACCAGGTCCGGCTCGGGATCGGAGCCGGGGACCGGGGCGATCACCGGGCCGTGCCCGCCGTCGCGCTCGCCGTCGTGCCCGCCGTCCGTTCCCGGGACGGCGGGGACCGGGGTGGGGACCGCGATCTCCTGGGTGCCGGGCGGCCCGGCGCCCGGCACCGTGATGGGGCTGGTGGGTGGGGCCACCGGCCGGGCGGGACCGGCGGCCGGACCGCGGAGGGCCGCCGGGGCGGGCGGGGGCGGCGGTGCGGGGGCGCGCCGGACGGCCGGGATCGGCCCGGTCTCGGCGGCCCCCTCGGGGGCTGCGCCGGACGGGCCGGCCCCGGCGTCGGGACGGGAGGTCATGGGAGGGACGGGGCGGGGTGGCTCAGACCTCGAGCAGCTCCGTCTCCTTGTTCTTGACCGCCTCGTCGATGCTCGCGACGTGCTGGGCGGTGAGGTCGTCGAGCTCCTTCTCCGCGCGGCGCACGTCGTCCTCGCCGGCCTCGCCGTCCTTGGCGATGCGGTCGAGCTCCTCCTTGGCCCGGCGGCGCACGTTGCGGATGGCGACCTTGGCGTCCTCGCCCTTGCTGCGCGCCTGCTTCACCAGGTCGCGGCGGCGCTCCTCGGTCAGCTGCGGGAAGACCACGCGGATGATCTGCCCGTCGTTGGTCGGGTTGACGCCGAGGTCGCTGTCGCGGATCGAGCGCTCGATCGCCGACAGCTGGCTGTTGTCGTAGGGCTTGATGACGGCCATCCGCGCCTCGGGCACGGTGATCGACGACATCTGCGGCACCGGGGTGGGCGCCCCGTAGTAGTCGACCAGGATCTTGTTGAACATCGACGGGGCGGCGCGTCCGGTGCGCACCGAGCCGAGGTCCTCCCGCGCGACCGACAGGGCCTTGTCCATCCGCTCCTCGGCGTCGAGCAGGGTGTCGTCGATCACGGGTCTCTCCTCCTGCGGCGGTCGGTCCCCGCCGTCGTCCTGCGGTGCGGTGCGGTGTGCTGGGGGCGGCGCCCGGGGGCGCCCGCTCAGCTGATCAGCGTGCCGATCCTCTCACCTGCCACGGCGGCGGCGATGTTGCCGTCACGCAGCAGGTTGAACACCACGATCGGCATGCGGTTGTCCATGCAGAGGCTGATCGCGGTGGCGTCGGCGACCTTGAGCTGGTCGGCGAGGACGGTGGCGTAGTCGAGGTCGCGGTACATGGTGGCCGCCGGGTTGGTGCGCGGGTCGTCGTCGAACACGCCGTCGACGCCGTTCTTGGCCATGAGCAGCACCTGGCAGCCGATCTCCAGCGCGCGCTGGGCGGCCACGGTGTCGGTGGAGAAGTACGGCATGCCGGCACCGGCACCGAAGATGACCAGCCGGCCCTTCTCCATGTGCCGCACCGCCTTGCGCGGGATGTAGGGCTCGGCGACCTGGCCCATCTCGATCGCCGTCTGCACCCGCGTCTGCAGGCCGACCTGCTCGCAGAACGCCTGCAGGGCGAGGGCGTTCATGACCGTGCCCAGCATGCCCATGTAGTCGGCCTGCCGGCGGTCCATGCCCGCCTGCGACAGCTCGGCGCCGCGGAAGAAGTTGCCCCCGCCCACGACGACGGCGACCTGCGTGCCCGAGGCGACGACGGCGGCCAGCTGGGTGGCGATGTCGTGGACGATGCCGGAGTCGACGCCGACCTTCCCGCCCCCGAAGGCCTCACCGGAGAGCTTGAGGAGCACTCGCTGGTAGCCCGCGCCGTCGGCGGGCTGGAAGGCGCTGGGAGCCGAGAGCGGCGGGCTCTGCGGAGCGGTCTGCGGCGCGGCGGTGTCGGTCAACGGTCCATCCCTCGCTCGACGTCGTTCTGGTGATCCTGCCAAACGGGCCGCGCGGCGCCAGCCGGGCCCGGACAGGCCACCGGCCCCGTCCCGGGTGCGGGACGGGGCCGGTGGGGTGCCTCGTGCTGCCTGACGATCAGGCCTGGCCGACCTCGAAGCGGGCGAACCGCTGCACGGTCAGGCCGGCGTCGTCGAGGATCTGCTTCACCGTGCGCTTGGGCTCGGTGATCGACGGCTGCTCGAGCAGGACGAAGTCCTTGTAGTAGGCGTTCACCCGGCCCTCGACGATCTTGACGATCGCCTGCTCGGGCTTGCCCTCCTCCTTCGCCGTCTGCTCGGCCACGCGGCGCTCGGTCTCGACGGCCTCCGCCGGGACCTCCTCGCGGGACAGGTAGCGCGGGCGCGCGGCGGCGATGTGCATCGCCAGCGAGCGCGCGGCCTCCTCGTCGCCGCCCTGGTACTGCACGGCGACGCCGATGGCCGGCGGCAGGTCGGTGGCCCGCTTGTGCAGGTAGACCGCGGTCGGGCCCTCGAAGGTGGCGAAACGGGAGAGGACGAGCTTCTCGCCGATGCGGGCGGACTCGGACTCGATCAGCTTGGCGACGGTCTGGCCCTCGACCTCGGTGGCCATGAGGTCGTCCAGGGTGGCGGGCGACTTCTCGAGGACGATCTCGATGAGCCGCTCGGCCAGCGCCACGAAGTCGGCGTTCTTGGCGACGAAGTCGGTCTCGCAGTCGAGCTCGAGCAGGGCGCCGTGCTTGCTGACGACGATGCCGTTGGTCGTGGAGCGCTCGAGGCGCTTGCCGACGTCCTTGGCACCCTTGATGCGCAGCAGCTCGATGGCCTTGTCGTACTCGCCGTCGGCCTCGGTCAGGGCCTTCTTGGCGTCCATCATGCCGGCGCCGGTGGCGTCGCGGAGGCGCTTGACGTCGGCAGCGGTGAAGGCGGGCATGTCACTTCCTCACGGGTCTGAAGGGGGTGGTGCGGACGTGCCGCGGCGCCGCCGCCCGGCCCGCGCGGGGCCGGGCGGCGGCGCCGGCGGGGTCAGCCGTTCTGGGCGCCCTGGGTTCCGGTGGAGGTGTCGCCGGTGGCGGGCACGCCCTCGACCGGGGCGACCGCGTCGGCCGTGACGGCCGGCGGGGCGTCCGGGGTCTCCGGGAGCGGGGTGGCGCCGCCGGCCTCGGTGCCGGCCCCGCCGGTCAGCAGCTCGCGCTCCCAGTCCGGCAGCGGCTCGTCGCCACCGATGGCCTGCTCGCCGCCGTCCTCACGGCCGGCGTTGGCCTGCGACGCCGAGCGGGCCATGAGGCCCTCGGCGACGGCGTCGGCGACCACGCGGGTCAGCACGTTGATCGCGCGGATCGCGTCGTCGTTGCCCGGGATCTTGTAGTCGACCTCGTCGGGGTCGCAGTTGGTGTCGAGGATCGCGACGACCGGGATGCCCAGCTTGCGGGCCTCGCCGACGGCGATGTGCTCCTTCTTGGTGTCCACGATCCAGATGGCGCTGGGCACCTTCTGCATGTCGCGGATGCCGCCGAGGCTGCGCTCGAGCTTGGCCTTCTCGCGGGTCAGGCCGAGCTGCTCCTTCTTGGACAGGCTGACCAGCACGCCGGTCTGCTCCATGTCCTCGAGCTCCTTGAGCCGCTGGAGCCGCTTGTGCACGGTCTGGAAGTTGGTGAGCATGCCGCCCAGCCAGCGCTGGTTGACGTAGGGCATGCCGACGCGCTGCGCCTGCTCGGCGACGACCTCCTGCGCCTGGCGCTTGGTGCCGACGAACAGGATCGTGCCGCCGTGCGAGACCGTCTGCTTGACGAACTCGTACGCCGAGTCGATGTACCCGAGCGTCTGCTGCAGGTCGATGATGTAGATGCCGTTGCGCTCGGTGAAGATGAAGCGCTTCATCTTCGGGTTCCAGCGACGGGTCTGGTGCCCGAAGTGCACGCCGCTGTCGAGCAGCTGCTTCATGCTGACGACTGCCATGGTCGCCTTCCTGTCCGCGCGCGGCCGCAGGGCGGCCGCGCTCCTCGGTTGACGCGGGCGCCGGGTGGCGGCCCGCCCTGGCGTCCTGCTGACCCACCGACCCGGTGCGGACCGGGACCGAGGTGGGGCTGCCCCGCCGTGCGAGGCGGGAGGAGGACGCGCGGAGTCGACCCGCACAGACGGGTCGCACCTGACAGCATACGCGGCGCCCCCGGGGCTCCTCCCCCGCCATCGGGTCCGTCCACAGGCCGGCTCCCGCGCCCCGCCGGGTCCGGCGCCGGGGAACGCTCTCGGGCGTGCTCCCCCGCCTGCTCGTCGTGCTGCTGACCGCGGCGCTGGTGGCGCTCGCGCCGGCCGCCGCGGTGGCCGAGCCCGCCGGGCCCGTCGGCGCGGGCGGGCTGCCGTGGGTCTCCCCGCTCGGCGACCCGCCGGCCGTGACGCGGCCGTTCGAGCCGCCGCCGACGCCGTACGGCCCGGGCCACCGCGGCGCCGACCTCGGCGGCTCGCCGGGCGACGTCGTCCGTGCGGCCGGGGACGGCGTCGTGGTCTTCGCAGGGACGGTCGCCGGGCGGCCGGTGGTCAGCGTGGACCACGCCGGCGGGCTGCGGACGACCTACGAGCCGGTCGCCGCCTCCGTCGCCGCGGGGCAGGGCGTGGCGCGGGGCGACCCGCTGGGGACGCTGGCGCCGCACCACGCGGGCTGCCCGGCCACCGCCTGCCTGCACTGGGGCCTGCGCCGCGGCGAGGTGTACCTCGACCCGCTGTCGCTGCTGCGCCCGCCGCGGGTGCGCCTGCTCCCGCTCGGCTCCTGACCGGAGGTCAGGCGATGTCGGCGAGCTTCGTCCGCAGGTGCAGCACGGCCTTCGTGTGGAGCTGGCAGATCCGGCTCTCGGTGACGCCGAGGACGCGGCCGATGTCGGCCAGGGTCAGCCCCTCGAAGTAGTAGAGGCTGACGACGACCTTCTCCCGCTCGGGCAGCTGCTCGACGGCGCGGGCGAGGAGCTGGCGGGACTCGCCGTGCTCGGCGACGGCCTGCGGGTCGAGGGCGTTGGCGTCCTGCAGCGTGTCGACCAGGCGCGGGGCGCCGCCCTCGTCGTCGGTGAGCAGCTCGTCGAGGGCGACGACGTTGACCAGGGACAGCTGGCCGAGGAACTTGCGGACCTCCTCGACGTCGAGGTCCATCTCCGCCGCGATCTCCTCGTCGGTCGGGCTGCGCTGCAGGCGGCTCTCCAGCGTCGCGACCGTGCGCTCGAACTGACGGGCGCGGTTGCGCACCGACCGCGGGATCCAGTCGGTGCTGCGCAGCTCGTCGATGATCGCGCCGCGGATGCGGGCCATCGCGTAGCTCTCGAACTTGACCTCGCGCGAGGGCTGGTAGCGGGTGATGGCGTCGATGAGGCCGAAGGTGCCGTAGGAGACCAGGTCGGCCTGCTCGACGTGCGCGGGCAGCCCGCTGCCGACCCGGCCGGCGACGTACTTCACCAGCGGGGCGTAGTGCAGGATCAGCCGGTCGCGCAGCGCGGGCGCCCGGTCGGCGACGTACTGCGCCCACAGCTCGGCGAGCGCCGCGTCGGCGTCCTCGTCGGACCCCCCGATCCGGTGGATGGTCGCCTCGGGCACGTCAGCACTCCCCGTGTGGTGGTCGGTCGGGTCCCCGCGGTGCGGCGGGGGCACGGTGGGCCGGATGGTCTCGGACACGGCGGCCGCTCAGGCTCTCGGGTGGGCCTGGGCGTGGACCGCGCGCAGCCGTTCCACCGTCACGTGCGTGTAGATCTGCGTCGTCGCGAGGCTAGCGTGGCCGAGCAGCTCCTGGACCGAGCGCAGGTCGGCGCCGCCCTCGAGGACGTGGGTGGCCGCGGAGTGCCGCAGCCCGTGCGGTCCGACGTCGGGCGCGCCGGGGGCCCTCGCCACGGCGGCGTGCACGGTGCGCCGCGCCTCGCGCGGGTCCAGGCGACGGCCGCGGGCCCCGAGCAGCAGGGCCGGGCCGGAGTCGGCGGTGGCTAGCGCCGGCCGGCCGCGCACCAGCCAGGCGTCGAGCGCCCGCTCGGCCGGGGCGCCGTAGGGCACGCTGCGCTCCTTGCGGCCCTTGCCGAGGACACGCAGCAGCCGGCGGCCGCGGTCGACGTCGTCGACGTCCAGGCCGACCAGCTCGCTCACCCGGATGCCGCTGGCGTAGAGCAGCTCCAGGACGACGGCGTCGCGCAGGCCCACCGGGTCATCGGCGCCGGCGGTGGACTCGACCACCGCGCGGGCCTGGTCAGGGGCGAGCACGTCGGGCAGCGTGCGGTGCGCCTTGGGGCTGACCAGCCGCAGGCCGACGTCCTCGGGGGTCAGGCCGGCGCGGCGCAGCCACGCCGTGAACGAGCGGGCCGCGGCCGCGCGGCGGGCGGTGGTCGCCCGGCTCGCACCCTTCGTCCGGCCCTGCGCGAGCCAGCTGCGCAGCGCGGCGAGGTCCAGCTCGTCGACGCGGGTGCCGCCGCGGCGGGCCAGGTGGTCGAGCAGCCAGACGGCGTCGGTGACGTATCCCCGGACGGTGTGGGCCGAGAGGTCGCGCTCGCCGGTGAGGGAGTCCTCGTAGCCCTCGAGCGCCGCGGCGAGCGCCGGTGGCAGCGCGGCGCGGGCATCGGCGGTCCGGACGGTCACGTCCCGACCGTCCGACGGCGCCCGCGCCCGGTCAAGGCGCCGCGCCGGTCGGTTGCCCGCGACGGATCGGGCGTCCCACCCTCCTCAGGGGCGCCGCGCCCTCTCCGGCGGCGGGGCCAGCCGCCAGCCGGTGCCGGTCCACTGCACCAGCCCGGAGATCTCCAGGCCGGGCAGCACCCGCATCGCCTCCAGCGGCCCGCAGCCGGCGACCGCCGCCAGCCGCTCGGCGCTCACCCCGACGCGGACGGGGCAGGCGTCGAGCACCCGGCGCGCGAGGTCGGAGAGCCCGTCGCGCGGCGACGCCGGCCGGTCGGGCGGGTCGGCGAGGTCGCTGCCGAGGTCGCCCACCTCCTCGATCACCTGCGCGGCACTGGAGACCAGCCGGGCACCGGCCTCGGCGTCGCGCAGCAACTCGTGGCAGCCGACCGACAGCGCCGAGGTGACCGGGCCCGGCACGACCAGCACCCGCTTGCCCAGCGCCTGCGCGCGGCGGGCGGTGGCCTGCGCGCCGGAGCGGGCCGCGGCCTCCACCACCACGGTGCCGCGGGTGAGCCCGGCGATGAGCCGGTTGCGGACCAGGAAGCGGTGCCGGTGCGGGGCAGCGCCCGGCGGCCACTCGCTGACCAGCAGCCCGCCGCCGTCGACGATGCGGGTGAAGACCGCCGAGTGCGCGGCCGGGTAGGCGCGGTCGACGCCGCACGCCAGCACCGCGACGGTCGGCGCCCCGGCAGCCAGCGCGCCGCGGTGCGCCGCGACGTCGATGCCGTACGCGCCGCCGGAGACGACCGTCCAGCCCCGCTCCCCCAGCTGCGCGCCGAGCTCCGCGGCGACGTGCTCGCCGTAGGAGGTCGACGCCCGCGACCCGACCACGGCCACCGAGCGGTCGACGGTCGCGTCGAGCGGCGCCTCGCCGCGCACCCACAGCGCCATGGGCGGCACCAGCGCCGTCGTGCGGTCGCCCTGGCCCTCGACGCCGCCGTCCCCGCCGTCTCCCCCACCGTGCGCGGCCACCGTGAGCGGGTGCAGGGCGAACGCCGGCCACTCGTCGTCCTCGGGCACGACCAGCCGGGCGCCGCAGCGCTCGGCCCGCCGGAGGTCGGCGAGGCTGGCGTCCCGCTCCGCCCGCGAGCCGACGAGCGCGCGCAGCGCCCCGGGCGCCGTGCCGTCGCGCAGTGCCCGCACCGCCGCGGCGGGGCCCCGGTCCTCGACCCAGCGCCACAGGGCGACCGAGCCGGGCTCGGCGGCCCGGGTGAGCCACGCCCGCGCCCGGCGAACGCCTGCGGCGCCGTCGGCGCTGCCGGGCGCCTCGACCGCGGCGGCGAGGTCGTCCTCCAGCCCGGTCACGCCGCCACCCGCTGCAGCCGCATGCCGAGGGACTCGGCCACGTCGTCGGCGTGCGGGACGGCGCGGCCGTCCAGGTCGGCGAGGGTCCAGGACACCCGCAGCACCCGGTCGAGGCCGCGCACCGACAGCAGCCCGCGGTCCAGCGCGCGCTCGGCCAGCGCCAGCGCGGGCCGGGGCAGCGCCCAGCGCTCGCGCAGCAGCCGGCCGGGCACCTGGCTGTTGAGGGTCAGCCCGGTGCCCCGCAGCCGGGCGGCGGCCGCCGCCCGCGCGGCCGCGACCCGGGCGGCCACCGTGGCCGTCGACTCGGGCTCGGCACCGGCGCCGAGCCAGGCGGCGCGCCCGACCGGCGGGAGCTCGACCCGCAGGTCGATGCGGTCGAGCAGCGGCCCCGACAGGCGCGCCTGGTAGCGGCGGCGCTCCAGCGGGCTGCAGGTGCAGGCCGCGTCCCCCGCGGCGCTGGCGCAGGGGCACGGGTTGGCGGCCAGCACGAGCTGCGCCCGGCAGGGGAAGGTGGCCGAACCGGCCGCCCGGCTGATGGTCACCGCGCCCCGCTCCAGCGGCTGGCGCAGCGTGTCGAGCGTCGCCCGCGGGAACTCCGGCGCCTCGTCGAGGAACAGCACACCGCGGTGGGCCCGGCACAGGGCGCCGGGGCGGATGGCGCCCGAGCCGCCGCCGACCAGAGCCGCCATCGTGGCCGAGTGGTGCGGGGCCTCGAAGGGCGGCCTGCTGACCAGCGGGGCGTCCGGGGGCAGCGTGCCCGCCACCGAGTGGATCGCGGTGACCTCCAGCGCGGCCCGCTCGTCGAGGACCGGCAGCAGCCCGGGCAGCCGCTCGGCGAGCATCGTCTTGCCCGCGCCGGGCGGACCGGTGAGGAACAGGTGGTGCCCGCCGGCGGCGGCGACCTCGACCGCCCGCCGGCCGGCCGCCTGGCCGACGACGTCGCCGAGGTCGGGCACCGGTGCCGGGGGCGGCAGCGGACCGCGGGCGTGCGCCGCGAGCCGGGCCCGGCCCGACAGGTGGTCGACGAGCTCGCCGAGCGTGCCGGCGGGCAGCACCTCGGCGCCGTCGACCAGCGCCGCCTCGTCGGCGTTGCCGGCCGGGACGACGACGGTGCGGTGGCCCGCGCGGGCGGCGGCGAGCACCGCCGGGAGGACGCCGCGGACGGGGCGCACCGACCCGTCGAGGCCGAGCTCGCCGAGCAGCACCAGCCCGTCGGCGGCGTCGGCGGGCACCGTGCCGGCGGCCGCCAGGACCGCGGCGGCCAGCGCGAGGTCGAACCCGCTCCCCTGCTTGGGCATCGACGCCGGCGAGAGCCCGATGGTGATGCGGCGCATCGGCCACGACGCCCCGGTGTTGACCACGGCCGCGCGGACCCGGTCGACCGACTGGCGGACCACCGCGTCGGGCAGGCCGACCAGTGCGACGCCGGGCAGCCCCGCCGACATGTCCACCTCGACCTCGACCATCGCGCCGGTGACGCCGGCCAGGCCCACCGACCAGGTGCGGGCGAGGGTCACGAGAACGCCCCGCGCAGGTGCGTGACGAGCGCCGGGCCGGCCGGGCGGACGAGGACGCCGACGACGTCGAAGCGCAGGTCGGGCGCGTGCTCGTCGTGGGCGGCCAGCCAGCGCTGGGCGAGCACGCGCAGGCGCCGCCGCTTGGCGGCCGGCACCGCCTCGACCGGGTGGCCGAAGCCGGTGGCGCGGCGGGTCTTGACCTCGCAGAAGACGATCGCCGCGCCGTCGCGGGCGACGATGTCGAGCTCGCCGTCGCGGCAGCGCCAGTTGCGGTCGAGGACGCGCAGGCCGGCGTCGGTGAGGTAGGTGGCGGCGATCGACTCGCCGCGGCTGCCGAGTTCGGAGGAGGGAGGCACCCGCCGACCGTGACCGCGGCCCGCCCGCGGCGGTGCGGTCCGGCGACGTCTGTGGACGGCACGGCGGGCTGTGGACGGAGGCGGCGGTCCCGTCGGCCCGGGCGGTCAGCCTCCCGGGCGTGGATCCGGGAGGAGGCCGGAGATCAGGCCGGAGATCAGGACAGGCGGGGCCCGTCGGGCAGCTCGAGGTCGGGCTTGTCGAGCTCCTCGACGTTGACGTCCTTGAACGTCAGCACGCGCACGTTCCGCACGAAGCGGGCCGGGCGGTACATGTCCCACACCCAGGCGTCGGAGAGCTTGAGCTCGAAGAACACCTCGCCGCCGGCCTCGCGCACCTGCAGGTCGACGGAGTTGGCCAGGTAGAAGCGCCGCTCGGTCTCCACCACGTAGGTGAACTGGCGGACGATGTCCCGGTACTCGCGATAGAGCTGCAGCTCCATCTCGGTCTCGTACTTCTCCAGGTCCTCGGTGCTCATCGCGGGTCTCCGGAGATCGTGCGCATGCCCCCATCATCGACCATGCCGCCCGCGGCGGTGAGGTGGAGTTCCCGGCCGGCGTGCGCGTCGCGGGCGCGGACGACGTTGACGAAGCGCGACCGGTGCTCCGGGCAGGGGCCGTGACGCTCCAGCGCGGCGGTGTGCGCGCCGGTCGTGTAGCCCTTGTGCACGGCGAAGTCGTACTCGGGGAACCGCTCGTGCACCTCGAGCATGATCCGGTCCCGGGTCACCTTCGCCAGCACGGATGCCGCGGCCACGCACGCCGCCACCCGGTCGCCCTTCCAGACGGCGAGCGTCGGGACGCCGAGGCCGGGCACCGGGAAGCCGTCGGTGAGGACGTAGTCGGCCGGCGGGTCGAGTGCGCTGACCGCGCGGCGCAGCGCCTCAAGGTTGGTCACGTGCATGCCCCGCGCGTCGAGGTCCTCGACCGGGATGACCACGACGGACCACGCGACCGCGCGGTCGACGATCTCGTCGTAGGCCCGGTCGCGGGCGGCGGCGGTGAGCAGCTTGGAGTCGGCGAGCCCCGGCACGCGGCCGCGGCGGCCGGCGGGCAGCACGCAGGCGGCGGCCACCAGCGGGCCGGCGCAGGCGCCACGGCCGGCCTCGTCGGCGCCGGCGACGGCGGAGAAGCCGCGTCGGCGCAGCGAGCGCTCCATGTCCCACAGCGCGTCGCCGCCGGGGAGCTCCGGCGGCGCCAGACGGCGGGTCCGGGCGGCCGGCGCGGCGGCGGCCCGGTGGGCGGGGGGAAGACGGCCTGCCATCGCCGTCCGACAGTACGACCCGCCACCGACGGACCGGCCCGGGCCACCGGCCGGCCCGCAGCACACGGCCGCGGGCCGGCCCCCGGGTCAGTGGGGACCGGCCCGCGGACCGGAGCGGGCCAGGTGGCCCGCGGTGCCGGACCGCCGAGGAGGCGGACGGTCCGGCAGAGCGAGGGAGTCCTTCGTCAGACCTCCACGGGGGCGGGGGCGGCGGTCACGGCGTGGGCGCCGCAGGTGCAGGCGGCGGTGCCGCGGGAGGACAGGACCAGCGAGACGGCGTGCGCGCGGTCCCGGGCACCCAGCTTGCGCAGGATGGCCTTGACGTGCGACTTGACGGTGTCCTCGCTGATGAACAGGTTGCGGCCGATCTGGCGGTTGGACTGGCCCTGCAGCAGCTCGTCGAGGACGTCCTGCTCGCGGCGGGTCAGCGGCACCTCGGGGGTGAGCGGCTTCGCCACGGGAGCGGCGGCGGCGCCCTCGACCCGGCGGATCTGCGGGTCCACGACGGTGCGGCCGGCACGGGCGGCCAGGATGGCCCAGCCGAGCAGTGTCGGCGAGGTGTTGAGCATGAGGTAGCCGCGGACGCCGGCGGCGACGGCCTCGTTCACGACGGCCGGGTCCTCCGAGGTGGCCAGCGCGACGACGGCGACACGGGGGAAGCGGCGGCGCAGGTCGCGGACGACGTTGAGAGTGGCCGCGCGGCCGGCCCCCAGCTCCACGACCACGGCGTCGGGACGGGCGGTCTCGACGAGGGTCAGGGCCCGGCGGAGCTCGCCCGGGGTGCCCACCGACTGCATGCCGGCGGTCTCGTTGATCATGCCGACCAGGCCGCGGCGCAGGACGGGGGCGTCGGCGAGGAGGAGCACGCGGGTAACGCCGCGGGTGGCGCTCGCCAGGGGTGCGGACACGACTTACTCCATTTCGGGGAACCGGTGTTGTTCTCGATTACTCCATCGGGCGGTATTGGCGACGGCTTGAACACTTCTTGGGGATTTTTTCTGCCTTTTCGGTGCGGCCGTCGTCACAGGGGAAACGCACAACGGTCACCGACTCGCGATTGTCGACATGGGGACGACCATTCCGGAATGGCGGGCGGAAACGGCGACGGCGCCGCCCCGGAGTGGGGCGGCGCCGTCGGAGGGCGCGAGGGGGCGGGTCAGCCCGGTGGGCCGCGGCGCAGCCGCCTGCGCCGGTTCCACAGGGCGACGGGGAGCGCGCCGACGAGCCCCGCGCCCAGGGGCAGCACCTGGCCGATCCGCCCGCTCGTGGCAGCGGCCTCGGCGGCCTGGATGTCCGGGGAGTCGAGCGTGCCGAAGCGGTCGACCGGCCAGACGATGAGCGCGGCCTTGCCGATGACGTCGTCGACGGCGATCGTGCCGCCGTAGCGGTCGCCCACGTGGGCGCGGGAGTCGGCCGACGCCGAGCGGTGGTCGCCCATGACCCACAGGCGCCCCTCCGGGACCGTCACGGGGCCGAAGGCGCGGCTCTCCAGCGGGGTGTCCTCGAAGATGTAGGGCTCGTCGAGCGGCTCGCCGTCGACGGTCACCCGGCCCTCGGCGTCGCAGCACTGCACGGTCTGCCCGCCGGTGGCGATGACGCGCTTGACGTAGTCGTCCTCGCTCGGCGGCGCGACGCCCACGGCCCGGCCCAGCCACAGCAGTCCGCCGGTGAACCAGTTCGACGGCTCCCGGTAGTCGACCTCGGGCACCCACGTGTCGGGGCCCTCGAAGACGACGATGTCGCCGGGCTCGGGCTCGCCGAACCAGTACGGCACCTTGTTCACCAGCACGCGGTCGCCGGTGCAGCCGGGGCAGCCGTGCAGCGTCTGCTCCATCGACCCCGAGGGGATGAAGAACGCCTGGGCGAGGAACGTCTTGACCAGCAGGGCCAGGACGAAGGCCACCACCAGCAGCACGGGCAGCTCGCGCAGCAGCGAGCTCTTCTTCTCCGGCTGGGCGGGCCGGCGCCGCCAGAGGGACCGTCGGGCCGCCGTCCTGGGCGGCGGGTCCTCCCCCGGGACGACGTCGGCGGGCCCACCGGACCGGTCGCTGCTCATCGGGAGTCAGCGTACGGCCGCGGTGGACCCGCCGCGGTCAGGCCGGGCGGAGCCGGCCGGGGAACGGAGGTCGCGTCAGCGCGCGACGGTCTCGCGCTTCTCCTTAATCTTGGCGGCCTTGCCGCGGAGCTCGCGCAGGTAGTACAGCTTGGCGCGGCGGACGTCACCGCGGGTCAGCACCTCGATCTTCTCGACGACCGGGGTGTGCACCGGGAAGGTGCGCTCGACGCCCACGCCGAAGCTGACCTTGCGGACGGTGAAGGTCTCGCGGATCCCACCGTTCTGGCGGCGGATCACCACACCCTGGAAGACCTGGATGCGCGAGCGGTTGCCCTCGACGACGCGGACGTGCACCTTGACGGTGTCCCCGGGGCGGAACTCGGGGATGTCGTCGCGCAGCGAGTCGGCGTCGAGTACGTCCAGGGTGTTCATCGCAGCATTCCTCGGTCTCAGCGTGTGGCTCGTCGTCGGCCCGGGCAGCGGGGCGCCCCACTCCGGACCAGGTGTCGGCTGCGACTCCGGGAGGGAGTGCCCGTCGGCGGGCGCCTCCGGTCTGCAGCGACTCTCTACTGTGCCACATCCCCGCCACCCTGCCGAGCGCGGCCCCGGGGAACGGGCTCAGTCGACCACGCGGGGTGGCCGGCGCCACGGTCCGGCGAGCAGTTCCGGCAGCACGGCGGCGAGCTCCCGGGGCGCGAACCCGACGTCGGCGGCGGCGATCTCGGCCACGGTCCACCAGCGGTGCGGCTCCTCGCCGAGCAGCTCGAGCTCGGTGCGGCCGGTGGCATCCACCTCGTGGACGACGTCGCGCAGCACGAAGAAGGTCTCCCGCGAGTCGACCTGCACGCCGGCGAAGGGCCCCACGTGCCGGCGGAACCACACCGGCCCCTCCAGGGCCACGGGGTCGACCACCAGGCCGATCTCCTCGGCGAGCTCGCGGGCCGCGGCGGCGCGCACGCTCTCGCCGTCCTCCACTCCCCCGCCGGGCGTGTACCAGAACAGCACGTCGCCGGGCGGGACCGCGGGGTCGGTCAGCCGGGCACCGAGCAGCAGCACGCGCCCGTCGGGGTCGAGGACGACGACCCGCGCCGTCGGGCGGACCACCGCCCGGGCGACCTCCGCGCGGTCAGGCACCGTCGAGGACCGCGCGGTCGGCCGGGGTCAGCGCGTCCTCCGGGAGCGCGGCGAGCAGGTCGGGACGGCGGGTGGCGGTCCGCCGCAGCGACTCCGCGCGCCGCCAGCGGGCGATGGCCGCGTGGTCGCCGGACAGCAGCACCGGCGGGACCTCCAGGCCGCGCCAGGACGCCGGCCGCGTGTAGGAGGGGCCCTCGAGCAGCCCGTCGGCGTGCGAGTCGAACTCCACCGACTCGCGGTTGCCGACGACGCCCGGGATCAGCCGGGTGACCGCCTCGACCATCACCAGCACCGCGGACTCCCCGCCGGCGAGCACGTAGTCGCCGATCGAGACCTCCGACACGGGGCCGGACGCGGCGGCCCACTCGGCCACCCGCTGGTCGATGCCCTCGTACCGCCCGCAGGCGAACACCAGTCCGGGCTCGGCGGCCCACTCGGCGGCGACGGCCTGGGTGAACGGGCGGCCGGCCGGCGTCGGCACGACCAGCCGGGTGCCGGGCGGGCGCACCGCCTCCAGCGCGCGGGCCCACGGCTCCGGCCGCATCACCATGCCGGGACCGCCGCCGTAGGGGGCGTCGTCGACGGTGCGGTGGACGTCGTCGGTCCACTGCCGCAGGTCGTGCACGCCGACGGAGACCAGGCCGCGGTCGGCGGCCTTGCCGAGCAGCGACTGGCGCAGCGGCGCCAGGTACTCGGGGAAGATCGTGACGACGTCGACGCGGTACGGGGCGCTCACAGGTCGAGCAGCCCCTCGGGCGGGTCGACGACGACGAACCCGCCGGGCACGTCGACCGTGGGCACGATCGCGGCGACGAACGGGACGAGCAGCTCCCCGCCCACCCCACGGCGCACGACGAGCAGGTCGGCGCCCTCGTGGCGGACCGCGGTGACCTCGCCCAGCGGCGTGCCGTCGGGCAGCCGGGCGGCGAGCCCGACGAGCTGGTGGTCGTAGAACGCGTCGGGGTCCTCGAGGTCGGGGAGCTCGTCCACGGGGACCTCGAGCAGGGTGTCGCGGAGGGCCTCGACGGCCTCGCGGCTGTCGTAGCCCTCGAACGCGAGCAGCAGCACCTCGCGGTGCCAGCGGGCCGCGGTGATGGTCAGCGGGCCGCGCTCGGCGGGGTCGGTGCGCAGGGCGATCCCGACGCGGAAGCGGGCGTCGGGGTCGTCGGTGCGCACCTCGACGGTGGCTTCACCACGGACACCGTGGGGCCGGCCGATGCGGCCGACCACCACGGTGTCCTGAGGAGGGGTTCCCACGCGCGGGACGCGGGTGCTCAGCGCCCGTCGGTGTCGACGACGTCGACCCGCAGGCCGCGGCCGCCGACGCCGGCCATGACGGTGCGCAGGGCCTTGGCGGTGCGGCCGCCGCGGCCGATCACCTTCCCGAGGTCGTCGGGGTGCACCCGGACCTCGAGGGTCTTGCCGCGGCGACCGCCGACCAGGTCGACGGTGACGTCGCGCGGGTGGTCGACGATGCCCTTGACCAGGTGCTCGAGCGCCTCTTCGAGCACGTCTTACTCGGCGGGCGTCGAGGTGGCGCCGGCCGCCGGGCCCTCGCCGCCGGCACCGGCGGCCTCGGCCACCGTGTCGGCGGCGGCGCTGTCGGCGGTGTCGGCCTTGGGGGCGGCCTTCTTCTTCGGGGTGGTGGCACCCGCGGCCGGCTCCTCGCCGTTGCCGCGGACGGCCTCCTCGTAGAGGGCCTTGCGGTCGGGCTTGGGGGCGGCGACCTTCATGGGCGGCGGGGCCGGCTCGCCCTTGAACTTCTGCCAGTCACCGGTGACGCGGAAGATGGCCGCGACCGGCTCGGTCGGCTGCGCGCCGACGCCCAGCCAGTACTGCGCGCGGTCGCTGTCGACCTCGATGAAGGAGGGGTCCTCCTTCGGGTGGTACTTGCCGATCGTCTCGATGACGCGACCCTCGCGCTTGGTGCGCGAGTCGGCGACGACGATGCGGTAGTACGGAGCACGCATCTTGCCCAGACGCATGAGCTTGATCTTGGTGGCCACGGTGGCTCGAACTCTCCTCGAACGCTGTTCGTCGGTGCTCGCCGGACGGACGCGTGGGGTTACGCCGGGGCGGAGCCAGGGACACGGCCGGCGACGGTGAGAGGGCCGCGCACCGCCGTGTTCGACCGACCATGATGCCAGACGCGAGGAGGCTCGCCGTGACCAGCCGGGGTCTGCTCCACCACGTGGAGCTGTGGGTGCCCGACCTCGACCGGGCGGAGCGCTCGTGGGGGTGGCTGCTGACCGCGCTGGGCGCCGCGCCGTACCAGTCGTGGGCGCACGGCCGGTCCTGGCGGCTCGGCGACGCGTACGTCGTCGTCGAGCGCTCCCCCGACCTCGCGGCCGGCGTCCACGAGCGGCGCCGTCCGGGGCTCAACCACCTGGCGTTCTGGGCCGGGGGCCCGGACGACCTCGACGCCCTGGTGGAGCAGGCCCCGGCGCACGGGTGGCGGCTGCTGTTCGCCGACCGCCACCCGTTCGCCGGCGGCCCGGACCACCGGGCCGCCTACCTCGAGGACGCCGACGGCTACGAGGTCGAGCTGGTGGCCGATCCCGCCTGACCGCGCACCTCGGCGAGGACGGCGGCGGCCGCGTCGGCGACCGGCACCTCGCTGCGCCCCCCCGTCGCGCGGTCGCGGACCTCGACGACGCCCTGCGCCAGGCCGCGGCCGACGGTGACGATGGTCGGCATCCCGAGCAGCTCGGCGTCCTTGAACTTCACGCCCGGCGACACCTTCGGCCGGTCGTCGTAGAGCACGGTCAGCCCGGCGCCGACGAGCTCCCGCGACAGCGACTCGGCGGCCTCGAAGACGGCGGCGTCCTTGCCGGTGGCGACGACGTGCACGTCGGCCGGGGCGACCTCGCGCGGCCAGACCAGGCCGAGCTCGTCGTGGGTGGACTCGGCGATCGCGGCCACGGCGCGGGAGACGCCTATGCCGTAGGAGCCCATGGTCACCGTGACGAGCTTGCCGTTCTCGTCGAGCACCTCGAGGCCGAGGGCCTCGGCGTACTTGCGGCCCAGCTGGAAGATGTGCCCGAGCTCCACGCCGCGGGCGAGCTCCAGCGGGCCCGAGCCGTCGGGCGCGGGGTCGCCGGCCAGCACCTCGGCGGCCTCGACGGTGCCGTCCCAGGAGAAGTCGCGCCCGGCGACGAGGTCGAACACGTGCTTGCCGGGCGCGTTGGCGCCGGTGACCCAGCGGGTGCCGGGGACGACGCGCGGGTCGACGAGGTAGCGGATGCCCGACTCGCTCCCGCTGCCGAGCACCTGCGGGCCGATGTAGCCCTTGACCAGCGCGGGGTGGGCCTCGAAGTCGGTGAACGGCTCGACCTCGGCGGGCGCCACCTGCGCCTCGAGGCGCTTGGCGTCGACCTCCCGGTCGCCGGGGATGCCGATCACCAGCGGCTCGCGGGTGCCGTCGGGCTGCACCAGCGTGACGACGACGTTCTTCAGCGTGTGCGCGGCGGTGTAGCCGGCGTCGGGGAACAGCTGGTTCGCGGCCGCGACCAGCGTCTCGATGGTCGGGGTGTCGGGGGTGTCCTCGACGTGCGCCTCGGGCAGCCCGTCGAACGGCACGGCCTCGGGGACGACGGTGGTGACCGCCTCGACGTTGGCCGCGTAGCCGCCGGCCGAGCGGACGAAGGTGTCCTCGCCGATGTCGGTCGGGTGCAGGAACTCCTCGCTGCGCGACCCGCCCATGGCCCCCGACATCGCCGAGACGATGACGTACTCCAGGCCCAGCCGGTCGAACACCCGGATGTAGGCGTCGCGGTGCGCGGCGTAGCTCTTGTCCAGCCCGGCGTCGTCGACGTCGAAGGAGTAGCTGTCCTTCATCGTGAACTCGCGGCCGCGGAACAGCCCGGCGCGGGGCCGCGCCTCGTCCCGGTACTTGGTCTGGATCTGGTACAGCGACAGCGGCAGGTCCTTGTACGACGAGTACAGGTCCTTCACCAGGAGCGTGAACATCTCCTCGTGCGTGGGGCCGAGCAGGTAGTCGGCACCCCGGCGGTCCTGCAGCCGGAAGAGGTTGGGGCCGTACTCGGTCCAGCGGTTGGTCGCCTCGTAGGGCTCGCGCGGCAGCAGCGCCGGGAAGTGCACCTCCTGCGCGCCCATCGCGTCCATCTCCTCGCGGACGACGCGCTCGACGTTGCGGAACACCCGGTAGCCCAGCGGCAGCCAGGTGAAGCCGCCCGGCGCGGCGCGCCGGATGTAGCCGGCGCGGACCAGCAGCCGGTGGCTGGGGACCTCGGCGTCGGCGGGGTCGTCGCGCAGGGTGCGCAGGAACAGCGTGGACATCCGCAGGAGCACGGGAGCAGTGTCCCAGCACCCGCGAGGCGGTTTCCCGCCGCCGTCGGGGACGGGGTCAGACGACGCGGCCGCGCAGCAGCCGCAGCACCGGCCGGGTGAGGGCGCCGAGGTCGGCGCGCGGGTCGGCGTCGTAGACGACGACGTCGGCCGGCGCGCCCTCCTCGATGCCCGGCAGCCCCAGCCACGCGCGGGCCGCCCAGGACGCCGCCCCGAGCGCCGCCTCGGCCGGCAGCCCCGCCTCGCACAGCGCCCGCACCTCGTCGGCGATGCGGCCGTGCTCGATGCCGCCGCCCGCGTCGGTGCCGGCGAACACCGGCACGCCGGCCTCGTACGCGGCGCGCACCACCGCACCCGAGCCCGCGTACAGCCGCCGCATCGTGCTCGCGTAAGCCGGGAACCGCTTCTCCCCCGCCTCGGCGAAGCCGGGGAAGTTCTCCACGTTCACCAGCGTGGGGACGACGGCGGTGCCGCGGGCGGCCATCTCCGCGACGAGGTCCTCGGTCAGCCCGGTGCCGTGCTCGACGCAGTCGATGCCGGCGCGGACGAGATCGGGCAGCGCGTCGGTGCCGAAGGTGTGCGCGGTGACCCGCGCGCCCTCCTCGTGCGCGGCGGCGATGGCGGCGGCGACGACGTCGGCCGGCCACTCCGGCGCGAGGTCGCCCACGGAGCGGTCGATCCAGTCGCCGACCAGCTTCACCCAGCCGTCGCCGCGGCGGGCCTGCACCCGCACCTGCTCGACGAGGTCCTCCGGCTCCAGCTCGACGGCCAGCCCGGGGATGTAGCGGCGGGTGCGGGCCAGGTGCCGGCCGGCCCGGACGATCGTCGGCAGGTCGGGCTCGTCGTCGAGCGCCCGGGTGTCCACCGGCGAGCCGCAGTCGCGCAGCGCCAGCACGCCGGCGTCGCGCTCGGCGACCGCCTGCGCCCGCAGCCCGGCCAGGTCCTCGACGTGCACGCCGCCGCGGCCGATGCCGACGTGGCAGTGCGCGTCGACCAGGCCGGGCAGCAGCCAGCCGCCGCGGGAGACTGTCTCCGCGCCGGGCACCGGCTCGGACGTGATCCGGCCGTCGCGCACCCACAGGTCGCGGTGCTCCCCCTCGGGGAGGAGGACGCCGGACAGGTGCAGCGCGGGCGCGCTCACCGCCCGGGCCGCTCGTCCCCGAACTTGCTGAAGTCGAGCTTGGAGAGATCCGGCAGCGCCTGGCCGGGGGGCAGCGAGGGCATGCCGCCGGGCAGCTGGCCCGGGAAGCCGGCGCCGGGAGGCAGCCCGGGGGCGCCCATCGGCCGGCGGGCCGGGGCCTTGCCCTTGGCGCCCTTCTTGCCCTTGCCCTTCTTCGCGGACTGGGCCTGCATCTGCCGGCCGCGGGCCTTCTTCGACATGGGGCCCATGCCGGGCAGGCCCATGCTGCCGGCCATCTGGCCCATCATCTTCTGGGCCTGCGCGAAGCGCTCCAGCAGCTGGTTGACCTCGGTGACGGTGACGCCGGAGCCGTTGGCGATGCGCACCCGGCGCGAGGCATTGATGATCTTGGAGTCGACGCGCTCCTGCGGGGTCATCGACCGGATGATCGCCGCGGTGCGGTCGAGGTCGCGGTCGTCGACCTGCTTGAGCTGCTCCTTCATCGCCCCGGCGCCGGGCAGCATGCCGAGCAGGTTGGCGATCGGGCCCATCTTGCGGATGGCCATCATCTGCTCGAGGAAGTCCTCGAGCGTGAAGCCCTCGCGGCTGACGAGCTTGCCGGCCATCTTCTCGGCCTGGTCGGCGTCGAAGGCCTGCTCGGCCTGCTCGATGAGGGTGAGCACGTCACCCATGCCGAGGATGCGCGAGGCCATCCGCTCGGGGTGGAAGACGTCGAAGTCGGTGAGCTTCTCGCCGGTGGAGGCGAACATGATCGGCTGCCCGGTCACGTAGCGGACCGACAGCGCGGCACCACCGCGGGCGTCGCCGTCGAGCTTGGTGAGCACCACGCCGGAGAAGCCGACGCCGTCGCGGAACGCCTCGGCGGTGGTGACGGCGTCCTGGCCGATCATCGCGTCGACGACGAACAGCGTCTCGTCCGGCTGCACGGCGTCGCGGATGCCTGCGGCCTGGGCCATGAGCTCGGCGTCGATGCCGAGGCGGCCGGCGGTGTCGACCACGACGACGTCGTGCATGGTGCGGCGCGCGTGCTCGATCGACTCGGCGGCCACCCGGATCGGGTCGCCGACGCCGTTGCCCGGCTCGGGGGCGTAGACGTCGACCCCGGCCTGCCCGGCGACGATCGTCAGCTGGTTGACCGCGTTCGGGCGCTGCAGGTCGCAGGCCACCAGCAGCGGGGCGTGGCCCTGGGACTTGAGCCAGCGGCCGAGCTTGCCGGCGAGCGTGGTCTTACCGGAGCCCTGCAGGCCGGCGAGCATGATCACCGTCGGCGACTGCTTGGCGAAGCGCAGCCGGCGGGTCTCGCCGCCGAGGATCTCGATGAGCTCCTCGTTGACGATCTTGATGACCTGCTGGGCGGGGTTGAGCGCCTGCGAGACGGCGGCGCCGCGCGCCCGCTCCTTGATCGCGGTGATGAAGGCGCGCACCACCGGCAGCGCGACGTCGGCCTCCAGCAGCGCGATGCGGATCTCGCGCGCGGTGGCGTCGATGTCGGCGTCGGTCAGCCGGCCCTTGCCGCGCAGGCCGGTGAAGACCTTGTCGAGGCGGTCGGAGAGTGTCTCGAACACGAGCAGTCCTCAGCAGTCACGGGCGCTGTCGTGGCCCCGACGGGCCGCGCCTCCTGACTCCAGCGTATCGACCCGGGCGCTCCCGCCCCGGCCGTGCGGGCGCTCAGGCCGCGCGGCGCACCGCGGCCTCGACCACGACGTCGAGGCCGCCGAGCAGGAAGGCGGTGCCGCAGTCGGTGCACGCCCACTCGGGGCACTCGCCGCCGTCGGCGGTGTGCCCGTCGATGCACTCGGGCTGCTCGAACACGGTGTCCTCGCCGCAGGTGGGGCAGGGCCAGGTCTGGGACCGCACGGGGACTCCCCTCGCCGTCGGTGGCGGGACCGGTCCGTCCCGCATCTGCCGCGACGGTGCCACGGGCCACCGACAGTCCCGCGCATTCAGCGCGGCGTGTCCCCTCCCCCGCTGTGCGCGGGGTCCGGCACGGCGCCCCGCGCGGCGGCCACCAGCGCCGCCTCCACCCGCCCGCGCTGGGCGGCGTCGATCGGGCAGCCGGCCGGGTTGCTCACGTAGAAGTAGTCGGCGGCGTCGGCGCCGAGGGTCTCGATCCGCGCCGAGGTGACGTCGAGGCCTTCGGCGCCGAGCGCCGCGGTGAGCCGGTAGAGCAGGCCCGCCCGGTCACCGGCGCGCACCTCGACGATGCTCGTGGCCTCCCCGCTGACCTCCGAGTCGTGCCAGGAGACCCGCGGCGGCGCGGAGCGGACGGCGTCCTGCCGGTAGTCGGCCTCGCGCTGCCGCAGCCGGTCGGCCAGCGGCAGCGTGCCCTCCAGGGCGGCCCGGACGGCGTCGGCGAGGATCGCCGGCTGCGGCGCCCGCCCGAAGCGCGGGCGGACGGCGAACACGGCGGTGGCCCGCCCGTCGAGCACGTTGACCTTGGCGGCGCGCACGTCGAGCTGGTTGAGCGCGAGCACCCCGGCCAGCCGGCTGAACAGCCCCTGCTCGTCGGGGGCGCCGATGGTGACCTGCTGGCCGTCGGCGACGTCCTCCACCCCGACGGTCACCGCGCCGGTCACCGCGCCCTCCCCGGGACTGGTGACGCTCGGCTCGGTGGGGTGCAGGACCGGGTCGGGCGCCTCCACGGGCGTCCCGCCGAGGTGCGCCTGCACCCGCGCCACGAGGTGCGCGACCAGGTGCGCCTTCCACGGCGACCAGGCCGAGGTGCTGGTGGCCGCGCCGTCGGCCTGCGCCACGGCGTGCAGCAGCTGCAGCACCTGGGCGTCGCGGCCGATGGTGTCGGCCACCCGCTCGATGGTGGCCGGGTCGTCGATGTCGCGGCGGGTGGCCGTGTCGGGCAGCAGCAGGTGGTGGCGCACGAGGGTGCCCACGGTGGCGACGTCGGCCGGGGTGAACCCCATCCGCGCCGCGATGCCGGCGGCGATCGGCTCCCCGACGACGCTGTGGTCGCCGGGCCAGCCCTTGCCGACGTCGTGCAGCAGCGCGGCGACCAGCAGCAGGTCGGGCCGGTCGACGTCGCGGGTGAGCTCGGCGGCGGCCGCGGCGGCCTCGACCAGGTGCCGGTCGACGGTGAACCGGTGCCACGGGTGGCGCTGCGGCAGCGAGCGCACCCGCTCCCACTCCGGCAGCAGGCGGGTGAGCAGGCCCTCCTGGTCCAGCTGCTCGAGGACCGGGACGGCGGAGCGGCCGCTGGCCAGCAGCCGCAGGAACGACCAGCGGACCTCCGCGGGCCAGGGCTCGGGCACCGGCGGCGCGTGCACCGCGAGCACCTTGAGCGTGTAGGGCGACAGCAGCAGGTCCTCACGGGCGGCGGCGGCCGCGCCGCGCAGCACCAGGCCGGGGTCGGTGGCGGGGCGGGCGTCGCGGGCGAGCACCACCTCGTCGCCCTGCCGGACGACGCCCTCGGCCAGCGGCTCGCGGCGCACCCGGCGGTAACGGGCGCGGGGACGGCGGACCAGCGCGGCGTCCACCCGGCGCCAGGTGTCGTCGGCGACGAAGGCCAGCCGGCGCCCCGCGAGGCTGACCTCGCGCAGCAGCACGTCCTCGTCGGGCAGGCCGAGGGCCGCCGCGACCGGGCGCTGCTCCTGGCGGACCAGGACGTCGGTGGGCCGGCCGGTGCGGCGGCGCAGCTCGTCGCGCACGTCGAGCAGGAAGGCGTAGGCGGCCTCGGCGTCGGCGGACGGCTCGTCGCCGAGCTGGGCGGCGGCGACCGCGCGCAGCACCTGGCCCTCGCGCAGCCCGCCGTAGGCCTCCTTGAGGTCGGGCTCGAGCAGGAACGCCAGCTCGCCGACCTGGCGGGCCCGGCCGCGGCGCAGGTCGCGCAGCTGCGGCAGCAGCCGCGACGCCGACTGGCGCCAGCTGGCCAGCGTCGCGGTGCGCAGCGCGGCGGCGAGGTCGGCGTCGCCGGCCACCAGCCGCGCGTCGAGCAGGCCGAGGCCCGCCTTGACGTCGGTGGAGGCGACCGAGACGGCCTCGGCGACCGAGCGCACGGAGTGGTCGAGCCGCACGCCGGCGTCCCAGATCGGGTACCAGACGGCGTCGGCGAGCGCGGCCACCTCGGGGCGGCCGTCGTGGACGAGGACCAGGTCGAGGTCGGCGTGCGGCGGGGGCTCGCGCCGGCCGAGGCTGCCGACGGCCACCAGCGCGACGCCGTCGGTGCCCGTGCGCGGGGCCGGTGCGCCCCGGCCCTGGCGGGGCGGCGGGGTGCCGGCCACGGCATCGGCGAGCAGTCCGCCGAGCCACCCGTCGAGCAGCCGCACCCGCTCGGCGCGGGGCAGGTCGGGCAGCGAGCCCAGGTCCGGCACGGTCTCCCCCTCGGTCAGCGGTTCGCAGGACGGCGTCGGCCGGGGCGGTGGTCCTGCCACCACCCCGGCCGACACGACGGGCTCCGGGGTCAGTCCCGGGTCAGAGCGCGTCCTCGCCGCGCTCGCCGGTGCGGACCCGCACGATCTCGTCGATCGTGGTGACCCAGACCTTCCCGTCCCCGATCTGGCCGGTGGAGGCCGACTCGACGACGGCGTCCACCACGCGGGCGGCCTCGATCTCGCCGACGACGACCTCGATGCGGACCTTGGGGACGAAGTCCACCTGGTACTCCGCGCCGCGGTAGACCTCGGTGTGGCCGCGCTGGCGGCCGAAGCCCTGCACCTCGCTGACGGTGAGCCCGGTGATCCCGATCAGCTCGAGGGCGTTCTTCACGTCGTCGAGCTTGAAGGGCTTGATGATGGCGGTGACGAGCTTCATGCCCGGACCCCTTCCGTGGTCTTCGGGGTGGTGGCCTGGTGCAGCGCGGAGCCGCTGCCGCCACCGAGACTGGTGAAGTCGTACCCGGACTCCGCGTGGACGACCGTGTCGATGCCGGCGACCTCGTCCTCCTCGGTGATCCGGAAGCCCATGACGGCCTTGACCAGGACGCCGATGACGTAGGTCAGCACGAAGGAGAACACGAGCACCGCGCCGGCCCCGACGGCCTGCCGCCAGAGCTGGTCGACGCTGCCGCCGAAGAAGAGGCTCTCCACGCCGGCCGGGGCGTCGGGGTCGGCCAGGAAGCCGATGGCCAGGGTGCCCCAGAGGCCGCCGACGAGGTGCACGCCGACGACGTCGAGGGAGTCGTCGTAGCCGAGGCGGTACTTCAGGCCGACGGCGAGGGCGCACAGCGCGCCGGCGATGACGCCCACGATGATCGCGCCGACCGGCGAGACCGCGGAGCAGGCGGGGGTGATGGCGACCAGGCCCGCGACGGCGCCGGAGGCGGCGCCCAGCGAGGTGGCGTGGCCGTCGCGCAGCTTCTCGGTGACCAGCCAGCCGAGGACGGCGGCGCCGGTGGCGGCGAGGGTGTTGACCCAGACGACGGCGGCGGTGTTGTTGGCCGCGAGCGCGGAGCCGGCGTTGAAGCCGAACCAGCCGAACCACAGCAGGCCGGCGCCGAGCATGACCAGCGGCAGGTTGTGCGGGCGCATCGCCTCACGGCCGAAGCCGCGCCGCTTGCCGAGCACCAGGGCGAGCGCGAGGCCCGCCGCGCCGGCGTTGATGTGCACCGCGGTGCCGCCCGCGAAGTCGATCGCCGCCAGGTCGTTGGCGATCCAGCCGCCGGTGTGGGTGACCACGCCGTCGTCGTCGGTGAGGGTGAAGTCGAAGACCCAGTGGGCGACCGGGAAGTAGACGACGGTGGCCCAGATCCCGGCGAAGACCATCCAGGAGCCGAACTTGGCGCGGTCGGCGATGGCGCCGGAGATCAGGGCGACGGTGATGATCGCGAAGACCGCCTGGAAGCCGACGAAGGCCATGGAGGGCAGGCCGCCGGCCTCGCTCGTGGTGTCCTCCATCAGGCCCTTGAGGCCGAAGAACTCACCGGGGTCGCCGAGCAGGCCCAGGCCGACGTCGTCCCCGAAGGCGAACGAGTAGCCGTAGAGCACCCAGAGCACCGTGATCAGCGCGAGGGCTCCGAAGCTCATCATCATCATGTTGAGGACGCTCTTCGCACGGACCATGCCGCCGTAGAAGAGCGCGAGACCTGGGGTCATCAGCAGCACGAGCGCGGCGCTGGTGAGGATCCAGGCGGTGTCGCCGGTGTTGACCACGGCAACCTCCTGAGGTGGGTCGTGGGCCGTCGGCCGCAACGAGGACGGGCCCCGGCGGGCCGGGGTCGGGGCGGGTCGCGGTCGCTGCCCTCCCTGGCGGCGACGCGGCGTTCACGGTGCCGGGACGGTGTTTCGGGGGACGTCGTCGCCGCGTTTCCGCGCGGTGAACTCCCGTTCGCGTGTCCCGCACCGATGTGACGGCCGTGTTGCGCGCCCGGCCGGGAGGGAGCCGGGGCAGACCTGCGAGACCCGTGCACCTGCAAGCGATGTGCAATAAGGTGCCGACGGGCCGGCGACGGGCCGGTCCCCCATCCTGCGGAGGTCCGCGTGCACGTCCCCGACGGGTTCCTCGACGCCCCGACGTCGGTCGCCACCGGCGCCGTGGCCGCCGGGACCGTGGCCCTCGCCCTGCGCGGCGCGCGCCGCGAGCTCGACGAGCGCACCGCTCCCCTGGCCGGCCTCACCGCCGCCTTCGTCTTCGCCGTCCAGATGGTCAACTTCCCGGTCGGCGCCGGGACCAGCGGCCACCTGATCGGCGGCGCGCTCACCGCCGTGCTGGTCGGGCCGTGGACGGCGGTGCTGTGCATGACCGTCGTCCTGCTGGTCCAGGCCGTGCTGTTCGCCGACGGCGGGCTGACCGCGCTCGGCACCAACGTGACGCTGCTGGGCCTGGTGGCCGTGGGCGCCGGCTACGGCGTGTTCCGCCTGCTCGTGCGGCTGCTGCCGCGCACCCGCACCGGCGTGCTGGCCGCCGCGGGCGCCGGCGCCTTCCTGTCGGTGCCGGTCGCGGCGCTGGCCTTCGTCGCGCTGTTCGCCGCCGGCGGGGTCGCCGACGTCCCGCTCGGCACCGTGCTCGCCGCGATGGGCGGCGTGCACCTGCTCATCGGCATCGGCGAGGCGGTCATCACCGTCGCCGTCCTGACCGCGGTGCTCTCCGTGCGGCCGGACCTGGTGCACGGCGCCCGGCACCTGCGCCGCGCCGCCGACCTGGCCACCCGCCCGGGCCTGCGCGCCGAGGGGGCCCTCCGGTGAGTGGCGCTGCGATGAGGGGCCGCCGCGCGTTCTGGATCGCCGGCCTCGTGGTCACCCTGGTGGTCGCCGGGTTCGTCAGCTACTACGCCAGCTCCTCCCCCGACGGGCTGGAGTGGGCCGCGGGCGAGAGCGGCTTCGCCGACACCGCCCGGGACAGCGCCGCCGCCGGCTCGCCGCTGGCCGACTACGGCGTCGAGGGCGTCGACGACGGCCGGCTGTCCGGCGGGCTGGCCGGCGTCATCGGCGTCGCGGTCACCCTCGTGCTCGCCGGCGGCCTCACGCTGGTGCTGCGCCGCCGCGGCAGCACCGCCGACCGGGACTGAGCGTGGGCGCCGGGCACGGCGGCCCGCTCGGCTCGGCCTACGTCGCGCGCGACACCGTCGTCCACCGGCTGCCGGCGCACGTGGCGCTGGTGGCCGTCGTCGCGTTCGCGCTGGTCGTCGTCGCCACGCCGGTGCAGGCGGCCTGGGCGCCGGCCTACGCCGGGTACGCCGTCCTGGTGCTCGGCGCGGCGGCCCTGGCGCGCGTACCGGCCGCCCGGCTGCTGCGCGGCCTGACCGTGGAGCTGCCGTTCGTCGTGTTCGCGCTGCTGCTGCCGTTCGTCGCGCGCGGCCCTCGGGTGGAGGTCCTCGGGCTGTCGCTCTCGGAGAGCGGCCTGCTCGCCGCGGGCGGACTGCTGGCCAAGGCGACGCTGTCGGTGCTCGCGGCCACCGTGCTGGCGGCCACCACCACGCCGCAGGACCTGGTCCGCGGGATGCAACGGCTGCGGCTGCCGGCGGTGCTCGTGCAGATCCTGTCGTTCATGGTGCGCTACGCCGACGTCGTCACCGGCGAGCTGCGCCGGATGCGGGTGGCGCGGGAGTCGCGCGGCTTCCGCGGCCGCGGGCCCGGCGCCCTGAAGGTGGTGGCCGGCACCGCGGGGTCGCTGTTCGTGCGGTCCTACGAGCGCGGCGAGCGGGTGCACCTGGCGATGCTGTCCCGCGGCGGCGACGGCCGGCTGCCCGCCGGGCCCGCCGTCGCCGTGCCCGCGCGCACCTGGCTGACCGGGCTCGCGCTGCCCCTGTCGGCAGCCGCCCTGCTGGCGGCGGGGATGCTCGGGGCGTGAGCACCCCGCCGTCCCTCCTCGTGGAGGACCTGGCCTTCGCCTACCCCGACGGCCACCAGGCGCTGTTCGGTGTCGACCTGCGCCTCGAGCGCGGCGAGCGGGTGGCGCTGCTGGGGCCCAACGGCGCCGGCAAGACGACGCTGGTGCTGCACCTCAACGGCATCCTCGGCGGCGGCCGCGGCCGGGTGAGCGTGGCCGGGCTGCCGGTGGAGAAGCGGCACCTGCCCGAGGTCCGGCGCCGCGTGGGCATCGTCTTCCAGGACCCCGACGACCAGCTGTTCATGCCGACCGTCGGCGAGGACGTCGCCTTCGGCCCGCGCAACCTGGGCCTGCCCGAGCCGGAGGTGGCCGCGCGGGTGGCCGCGGCGCTGGAGCAGGTGGGCATGGCCGGGTCGGCCGACCGCCCGCCGCACCACCTGTCGTTCGGGCAGCGCCGCCGGGTCGCCGTCGCCACGGTGCTGTCGATGCACCCGGAGGTGCTCGTGCTCGACGAGCCCTCCTCCAACCTGGACCCGGCCGGGCGCCGGGAGCTGGCCGAGGTCCTCACCGGCCTGCCGGTGACCGTGCTGATGGTCACCCACGACCTGCCCTACGCGCTCCAGCTGTGCCCGCGCTCGGTGGTGCTCGACGGCGGCGTGGTGGTCGCCGACGGGCCGACCCGCGAGGTGCTCGCCGACGCCGACCTCCTGGCCGCGCACCGGCTCGAGCTCCCCTACGGGTTCGACCCGTCCCGCGCCTGACCCGCCCGGCGGCCGGCCGGCGGCCGGCCGGCGGCCTCAGTCGGCGCCGCCGACGAGGCCCTCCGCGAAGGCCTCCGGCTCGAACGGCGCGAGGTCGTCGGCGCCCTCGCCCAGCCCGATCAGCTTCACCGGGATGCCGAGCTCGCGCTGCACGGAGACGACGATGCCGCCCTTCGCGGTCCCGTCGAGCTTGGTGAGCACGACGCCGGTGACGTCGACGGCCTGCGTGAACACCCGCGCCTGCACGATGCCGTTCTGGCCGGTGGTGGCGTCGAGCACGAGCAGCGTCTCGGTGACCGGGCTGACCTTCTCCACGACCCGCTTGATCTTGCCCAGCTCGTCCATGAGCCCGGACTTGGTGTGCAGACGGCCGGCGGTGTCGACGACGACGGTGTCGACCTCGGCCTCCACGCCGGTGCGCGCCGCCTCGAACGCCACCGAGGCGGGGTCGGCGCCCTCGCGGCCGCGCACGGTCATCACGCCGACCCGCTCGCCCCAGGTCTCGAGCTGGTCGGCGGCGGCGGCGCGGAAGGTGTCGGCGGCGCCCAGCACGACGCTGCGGCCGTCACCCACGAGCACGCGGGCGATCTTGCCGACCGTCGTCGTCTTGCCGGCGCCGTTGACCCCGACCACGAGGACGACGCCCGGGCGGCCCTCGCGGCGGTCGGTGCCCAGCGTGCGGTCGAGGTCGGGGCCGAGGACGGCGGTGAGCTCGCGGACCAGCAGCGCGCGCAGGTCGGCGGGCGTGGCGGTGGCCAGCACCATCGACTGGGTGCGCAGCCGGTCGACGATCTGCGTGGTCGCGGCGACGCCGACGTCGGCGGCCAGGAGGGTCTCCTCGACCTCCTCCCAGTCGTCCTCGGTCAGCCGCTCGCGGGCGAGCACGGTGAGCAGGCCGCGGCCCAGCGAGGACTGCGAGCGGGCCAGGCGCGAGCGCAGCCGCACCAGCCGGCCGGCCGACGGCGGCGGGGTCTCGAAGACGAGGTCCGGCTCGGGGACGGCGGGCGGCAGGTCGACCGTCGGCGGCGCGTCGGGGGCGACGGCGTCGGGCTCGGCCGGCGCCAGCCCCAGCCCGGACGCGGTGGCCCCGGCCGGGCGGTCCTCCGGGGGCGCCGGCGGTGCGGCGGGCGGCCGCGGGCGGGTGAGCGTCGTGCCGGACACCGCGTCGTCGTCGAGCCGGGTGGTGCGCCGGCCCCGGCCGACCAGCAGGCCCACCCCGGCGACCAGGGCCACGAGGACGATCGCGATCGCGATCAGCACGAACTCCATGCCGCCCAGTCTCCCAGGAGCCGCACCCGGGGCTCTGGGCGGAACCCGGCCGCGAGGGGCACGCTGGGCCGCGTGACGTTCCCCGCGGGAGACACCCCCGCCCTGCTGCTCGGGCCGCTGCTGCGGCACGTCGACCCAGTGTCGGCCACGGTGTGGGTGGAGACCGACCGCCCGTGCACCGTCGACGTCCTCGGCCGGACCGCGCGCACCTTCCGCGTGGGCGGCCACTGGTACGCCCTCGTCGTCGTCGAGGGGCTGGAGCCCGGCAGCACGACCCCCTACGAGGTGCGCCTGTCCACCGACGGCACCGACGGCGAGCGGGTGTGGCCGGAGGCGAGCTCCCCGTTCCCGGCCAGCCGCATCCGCACCCCCGGCCGGCCCGGGCCGTTCCGGCTGGCCTTCGGCTCCTGCCGCTACGCCGCCCCCAGCACCGTCGACCTGGGCGAGGGCATCCCGCCCGACGCCCTCGACGCCTACGCCCAGCGGGTGGCCGCCCTCCCCGAGGAGGAGTGGCCCGACGCGCTGGTGCTGCTCGGCGACCAGGTCTACGCCGACGAGCTCACCTCGGCCACGCGCGCCTGGCTCACCGTGCACCGCGGCGAGCCGGTGCCCGAGGACGCGCAGGTGCGCGACCGGGAGGAGTACACGCGGCTGTACGCCGAGTCGTGGATGGACCCGCAGGTGCGCTGGCTGCTGTCGACGATCCCGTCGTCGATGGTCTTCGACGACCACGAGATGATCGACGACTGGAACACGTCGGCGGCCTGGCGGAGGAAGGTGACCGCCACCGGCTGGTGGGCCGAGCGGATCGCCGGCGGCCTGGTCAGCTACTGGGTGCACCAGCACCTGGGGAACCTGAGCCCCGCCGAGCTCGCCGCCGACCGCACCTGGCAGGCCGTCCTCGACCTGCCCGAGGGCACCGACGCCGAGCCGCTGCTGCGCGGGATGGCCGTCGCCGCCGACCGCGAGCCGCGGACGGTGCGCTGGAGCTACGTGCGGCACTGGGGCGACGCCCGGCTGGTCATGGTCGACAGCCGCGCCGGCCGGGTCCTCGACGAGCAGGGCCGCCGCATGGTCGACGACGACGAGTTCGCCTGGATCGAGGACCAGATGCGGCAGGCCGTCGCCGACGGCGTCGACCACCTGCTCGTCGGCACCTCGCTGCCGTGGCTGCTCCCCCACGCCGTCGACTCGATCGAGCGCGTGGACGAGGCGGTCGCCGTCCGGCACGAGGGCCGCTGGCGGGGGAAGGCCGCCGAGGCGGTGCGGCAGGCCGCCGACCTCGAGCACTGGGCCGCCTTCGGGCACAGCTTCGACCGGCTCGCGGCCGCGCTGCTCGCCGTCGCCCGCGGGGAGCACGGCCGCGCCCCGGCGACCGCGCTGGTGCTCTCCGGCGACGTCCACCACGCCTACGCCGCCGAGGTCGTCTCCCCCGGCGGCCTGACCGGCCGGGTGCACCAGCTGACGGTCTCCCCGCTGCACAACCAGGCGCCGCACCCCATCCGCGTCGGGTTCCGGATCGGCTGGAGCCGGTGGGCCCGCCGGCTCACCGGCGTGATCGCGCGGGCGGCGCGGGTGCGGCCGCCGTCGGTGGAGTGGGCGAAGGCGGCGGGCCCGTTCTTCGGCAACCAGGTCGGCGAGCTGGTGCTCGAGGGCCGGCAGGCCCGCTTCGTGCTGCACGTGAGCGACCACCGACCCGACGGCCAGGAGGGCCTGCAGCAGGTGCTCGACCTGCCGCTGGCCGACCCGGTTCCGGCGACGGTCGCCGTCGACGGGTGACAGGCTGACGGGGTGACCGATCCCCATGGCGTGAAGCCCGCCCCCGGTCCCGACCAGCCGCCGATCCCGGTGCGGCTGGTCACCTTCAACACCCACCACGGGGTGGGCGACGACCGCCGGCACGACCTGCCGCGGCTGGCGAAGGTGCTCGCCGCCGCCGACGCCGACGTCATCTGCCTGCAGGAGGTGGACCGGCACTTCGGCGACCGCAGCGAGGACGTCGACCAGGCGCTGCTGCTGTCCCGCGCGCTGGACATGCAGCTGGCGTGGGGCCCGGCGATCGACGAGGAGCGCCCCGGCGACGCGCCGCGCCGCCAGTACGGCAACGCGCTGCTGTCCCGGCTGCCGATCCTGATCAGCGACGTCCACCCGCTGCCGGGCACCGGTGAGCCGCGCAGCGCGCTGCGCACGCTGGTCGAGCTCGACGGCGGCGCGCTGTGGGTGACCACCACGCACCTGACCACCCGGTCGGCCGAGGAGCGGGCCCGTCAGGTGCAGCTGCTGCGCGACCTGCACACCGACTCGATGGAGACCGGCGTGGTGGTCGGCGACCTCAACGCCGCCCCGGACGCGCCCGAGCTGTCCGCCCTGCGCGCCGACTTCTCCGACGCGTGGGCCCTCGCCGGCGACCGCGACGACCAGGCCCGCTGGCGGTTCTGGCAGCGCGACGAGGGGCTCACCCACCCGGCGCGGGCGCCGCACGCGCGCATCGACCAGGTGTGGGTGACCCCGGGCATCCAGGTGGCCTCGGCCCGCGTGCTCGACGGCGCCGGCGCCTCGGACCACCTGCCGCTCGCCGTCGACCTGCTGGTCCCCTCCGGCGTCTAGCGAGGCACGGGGAGCGATACGCACGTCCCGGGGCCGAGAACGTGCGGACGGCTTCCTGTGCCTAGGCCGGGTCGGGCTCGCGCAGCCGCTGGCTGATGACGCCGGTGATGCCGTCGCCGCGCATGCTCACGCCGTAGAGCGCGTCGGCGATCTCCATCGTGCGCTTCTGGTGGGTGATGACGATCAGCTGCGACGTCGCCCGCAGCTGCTCGACGAGGGTGAGCAGCCGGCCGAGGTTGACGTCGTCGAGGGCGGCCTCCACCTCGTCGAGCACGTAGAACGGCGAGGGCCGCGCCCGGAAGATGGCCACCAGCAGCGCGACGGCGGTCAGCGAGCGCTCGCCGCCGGACAGCAGCGACAGCCGCTTGACCTTCTTGCCCGGCGGGCGGGCCTCGATCTCCACGCCGGTGGTGAGCATGTCCTCCGGGTCGGTGAGCACCAGCCGGCCCTGCCCGCCGGGGAACAGCGTGGCGAAGACGCCCTCGAACTCGCGGGCCACGTCGGCGAAGGCCGCGGCGAACACGTCGTGGATGCGCCCGTCGACCTCGCGGACGACGGTCAGCAGGTCGCGGCGGGTGGCCTTGAGGTCCTCGAGCTGGGTGGCGAGGAAGGTGTGCCGCTCCTCCAGCGCCGCGAACTCCTCCAGGGCCAGCGGGTTGACCCGGCCGAGCGTGGCCAGGTCCCGCTCGGCCTGGGCGGCGCGGCGCTCCTGCGTCGCGCGGTCGTAGGGCACCGGCCCGGGCGCGGGCTCCCCCGCCGCCTCCGCGGCGGCGATCCGCGCCGGTGACGGCGGCACGGGCGCGGCCGGGCCGTACTCGGCGACCAGCGTGGGCAGGTCGACGCCGAACTCCTCGGCGGCCCGCTCCTCCAGGGCCTCGATGCGCAGCCGCTGCTCGGCCCGGGCCACCTCGTCGCGGTGCACCTCGTCGGTGAGCCGCTCGAGCTCGGCGGTGGCCGCGCGGACGCGGGTGCGCACCTCCAGCAGCTCGGCCTCGCGGGCGCTGCGCTGCCGGGCCAGCTCGTCGCGCTCGGCGGCGGCGCGGGCCAGCGACGTCGCCAGGGCGGTGAGGGCGTGCTCCGCGCCGGCGCGCACCCGGCCGGCCACCTCGGCGCCGCGGCGGCGGGCCAGGGCGGCCGCGGCGGCCCGCTCGCGGGCGGCGCGCTCCTGCCGGGCCTGCCGGCGCAGCGCCTCGGCGCGGCCGGACAGCGCGCGGGCGCGCTCCTCCGCGGTGCGCACCGCCAGCCGGGCCTCGGTCTCGGCCTGCCGGGCGGCGGCGACCTCCAGCCGCAGCCGGTCGCGCTGCCCGGGGTCGGGCTCCTCCTCCGCGGGCGCCGACTCGGCCTCGGTGAGCCGGGCCTCGAGCTCGGCCAGCCCGGTGGCCGACTCCTCCAGCGCCCGCTCGGCGCGCCGCCGGGCGGCGTCGGAGCGGTCGGCCTCGGCGGCGGCCGAGCGCGCGGCGGCGCCCAGTTCGGCGAGCTCGGCGGCGAGCTTCGAGCGGGTGCGGTCGGCGTCCCGGCGGGCGGCCTGCGCGGCCTCGACGTCGGCGGCGCGGACCTGCGCGGTCTCGCGGGCGGCGGCCAGCCGCGTGGCGAGGTCGGCGGCGCGGGCGGCCGCGGCGGCGTGCTCGCGCTCGGCCTCGTCGACCCGCGCCCGCACCTCCAGGCCCGACGGCGCCTCCGAGGCACCGCCCCAGGCTCGGTCGGCGCCGACCAGGTCGCCGTCGGTTGTGACCGCCCGGAGCGTGGGGTGGGCGCCGACCAGCGCGGCCGCGGCGCCCAGGGTCGGGACGACGGCGACGCGGTCCAGCGCCCGGGCGAGGGCCGGCCGCAGCTCGTCGGGCGCCTCGACGAGGTCGACCGCCCAGCGCAGGCCCTCCGGCAGCGCGGGCTCCCCGTCGCGCGGCGGGGCGTCCGGGCCGCCGGTGACCAGCAGCGCGGCCCGGCCGCCGCCGGCGTCGCGCAGGTGCGCCAGGGCGTCGGCGGCACCGGTGACCCCGGCGACGGCGACCGCCTCGGCGAGCCCGCCCAGCGCCGCGGCCAGCGCGACCTCGGCGCCCGGCGCGACGGTGATCCGCTCGGCCACCGGCCCGAGGACGCCGGCCAGCGCGCCGGAGGTCCCCGCGGCCAGCACGGCGGCGGCGCCGTCGGCCGGGGCGAGGCCCTGGGCGAGGGTGTCGCGGCGGGCGGCCCACGAGGCGCGGTCGCGCTCGGCGGCGCGCTCGGCGTCGGCCAGCTCGGTGACCGCGCGGGCGGCGGCGGTGCGCGCGGCGACGGCGTCGGCGTGCGCGGTGACCAGGGCGACGTCCTCGTCGTCGGCGTCGCCGGCCCCGGCGCGGCGCTCGTCGAGCCGGGCCTGCGCGGCCTCGGCCCGCGCGGCGGCCTCGGCGGCTGCCTGCGCCAGCCGCTCGGCCTCCGCCTGCCCGGCGGCGGCCCGCGACCGGGCGGCGGCGACCTTCCCGGACAGGCGGGCCAGGCCCTCGCGGCGGTCGGCGATGGCCCGGGTGGCCGCGACCCAGGCCCGCTCCTCGGCCGCGAGCGCCTCCTCCAGCTCGGTGCGGGCGGTGACGGCGGCGGCCAGCCGGCCGCGCTCGGCCGCCAGGCCCGCGGCGAGCTCGGCCTCGGTGGCGTCGACCCGGTCGGCCTCGGCCTCGAGCTGCTCGGGGTCGCGGCCGCCGGTGCCGACCGGGACGGGCGCCGACAGGTGCCGGGAGCGCTCGGCGGCCAGCGAGGCGATGCCGCGGAAGCGCTCGGTCAGCGCGGACAGCCGGTACCAGGTGTCCTGCGCGGCGCCCAGGCGCGGGGCGTCGGCGGCCTGGGCGGCGTCGAGCTGCGCCTCCCGGCGCGCGACGCCCGCGAGCTCCGCCTCGACGACGGCGCGGCGCGCGCGGGCCGCGGCCTCGTCGGCGACGTCCTTGTCCAGCGCGTCCCGCAGTCCGACCAGGTCGTCGGCGAGCAGGCGGAGACGTGCGTCGCGCAGGTCGGCCTGCACGCCGGCGGCGCGGCGGGCCACCTCGGCCTGGCGCCCGAGGGGCTTGAGCTGGCGGCGCAGCTCGGCGGTGAGGTCGGCCAGCCGGTCGAGGTTGGCCTGCATCCCGTCGAGCTTGCGGAGCGCCTTCTCCTTGCGCTTGCGGTGCTTGAGGACGCCGGCGGCCTCCTCGATGAAGGCGCGGCGGTCCTCGGGGCGGCCGGTGAGGACGGCGTCGAGCTGGCCCTGGCCGACGATGACGTGCATCTCGCGGCCGATGCCGGCGTCGCTGAGCAGCTCCTGCACGTCGAGCAGCCGCACCTTGTCGCCGTTGATCTCGTACTCGCTCTCGCCGGAGCGGTACATGCGGCGGGTGACCGACACCTCGGTGTAGTCGATCGGCAGGGCACCGTCGGCGTTGTCGATCGTGAGCGTCACCTCGGCGCGGCCGAGGGCCGCGCGGCCGGCGGTGCCGGCGAAGATGACGTCCTCCATCTTGCCGCCGCGCAGGGACTTCGCGCCCTGCTCGCCGAGCACCCAGGCGATGGCGTCGACGACGTTGGACTTGCCCGAACCGTTGGGCCCGACGATGGCGGTGATGCCCGGCTCCAGGCGCAGCGTCGTCGCGGACGCGAAGGACTTGAAGCCCTTGAGCGTCAGGCTCGACAGGTGCACGGGAGGGAGGCTCTCACCCGGCGGCGGCCGTGCGCGCCGGGTGGCGGTGCAGGTGTTACGCGAGCGCCGGCGCGGCGTTGTCGCCGGCCATGCTCAGCAGCTCGGAGGCGATGACGGCGTCGCGGGCGGCGTCGCGCTGGGCGCGCAGCTCGCCGAGCTCCTGCTCCAGGCGGCGCACCTTCGCGCGCAGGGCCGCGTTCTCCTCGAGTACGCGGAGCTCCGCGGGCGACACGACGGAACCGAACAGGGCCTTGGCCATGGCGACAGCGGCCTTTCGACAGCGGTGGGGGTGCCCGCCGCCCCGGGAAGTCGGTCGGCGCGGGCTCGGTGCCTCCAGGGTGACAGCCCCGGACACGCAGGTCAACGCCGACCCTGGACCCCTCCCGTGTCGGGTGGATGTCGTCTTCGTCACGCCGTGGTGAAGCCGGATCCCCCCTGCACCACGCGCTCCTCGGGCACCACGCCGGTCACCGACCCGGGCGCTCGCGGCCCGTCGAGCGCGGCGACGACGGCGCGGACGTCCTCGGCCGGCCCCTCCAGCTCGATCTCGACGCGGCCGTCGGGGAGGTTGCGCGCCGATCCCGCGAGCCCCGCCGCCTCGGCCAGGCCGCGGACGAACCAGCGGTAACCGACGCCCTGCACGTGGCCGCTGACCAGCACGCGCACCCGCAGGTCCGCACTCACGAGCGCCTCACGCGCGGCCGCGGCTGGCACAGCGGGCAGCTGTAGCTCGACCGGTTCATGAACTGCTCCCGGACGACGGGCGTGCCGCAGCGGGGGCAGGGCCGGTCGAGCTGGCCGTACACGGCGAGGAAGCGGGAGAAGTAGCCGCTCTGCCCGTTGACGTCGACGTAGAGGGAGTCGAACGAGGTGCCGCCCTGCGCCAGCGCCTCGCCGAGCACGCTGCGGACGCCGTCGAGCAGGTCGGCGACCTGGGCGCGGGTCAGCCTGTCGGTGGGGCGCGCGCCGTGCAGCCGGGCCCGCCACAGCGACTCGTCGGCGTAGATGTTGCCGACGCCGCCGATGAGCGTCTGGTCCAGCAGCGCCCGCTTGACCTCGGTCCTGCGCCGGCGCAGCGCCGCGCTGAAGCCGGCCTCGTCGAAGGAGGGGTCCAGCGGGTCGATGGCGATGTGCGCGAGGCGCGACGGGATCCGCTCGGCTGCGTCCTCACCCACCCCACCGCCCCCGGCGCACTCCTCGACCGCCAGCCCGCCGAAGGTGCGCTGGTCGACGAAGCGCAGCTCGCGACCGCCGTCGGTGAAGGTGAACCGGGCGCGCAGGTGCGTCTCGTCGGGCTGGCTCCGCTTCTCCACCAGCAGCTGCCCGCTCATGCCGAGGTGGGCGACCATCGCGCGGCCGGAGGGGGCGCCGTCGGGCTCGGTGAGCGGCAGCCACAGGTACTTGCCGCGGCGGTGCGCGGCGGCGAACGCGCGGCCGGTCAGCGCCCCGACGAAGTGCTCGGCGCCCTCGAGGTGACGGCGCACGGCGCGCGGGTGGTGCACCTCGACGGCGGCCACGGTGCGGCCGGCGACCCAGCGCTCGAGGCCGCGCCGGACCACCTCGACCTCGGGCAGCTCGGGCACGGGACTACTCCGCGGGGGACCCGGCCGGGTCCGGGGTGGGGCCCTCGCTGGAGACCGACCGCCAGGCGGCCTCGGCGGCCTCCTGCTCGGCGGCCTTCTTGGTGCGGCCGGTGCCGGCGCCGCGGACGACGCCGGCCAGCGACACCGACGCGGTGAACGTCTTGGCGTGCGGCGGGCCCTCGTCGGTGACGTCGTAGACCGGGGCGCCCAGGCCCCGGGCGGCGCCGAGCTCCTGGAGGCTGGTCTTCCAGTCCAGGCCCGCCCCGCGCTTGGCCGACTCGACCAGCAGCGGGTCGAACAGCCGGTGCACGATCGCCGAGGCGGCGTCGAGGCCCAGGCCCAGGTGGATCGCGCCGATCAGCGCCTCGAGCGCGTCGGCGAGGATCGAGTCCTTCTCCCGGCCGCCGGTGGTCTCCTCACCGCGGCCGAGCAGCAGGTGCGGGCCCAGCCCGCCGGCGCCGAGCCGCCGGGCGACCCCGGCCAGCGAGGTCATGTTGACCACCGACGCCCGCAGCTTGGCCAGCCGACCCTCGGGCAGGTCGGGCTGGCTGCGGTAGAGCTCGTCGGTGACGACCAGGCCGAGCACGGCGTCGCCGAGGAACTCCAGGCGCTCGTTGGTCGGCACCCCGCCGTTCTCGTAGGCCCACGATCGGTGGGTCAGCGCCAACGCCAGCAGGCCGCCGGGCAGCTCGACGCGGAGTGCGTCGAGCAGCCAGGCGGCTGCGCGGTCGGCGTGCGCCTGACCCGCCGGTGACCCGCCCTCGGGGACCACCGGCGTGCGGGCGGCGCTGCCCACGGACGGCGTCGTCAGACGGAGAGGACCTGGCGGCCGGCGTGCTGGCCGCAGTTCGGGCAGGCCTGGTGCGGCGGCTTGAGCTGACCGCAGGCACGGTTCGGGCAGGGGGTGAGCGTGGGGGCGCTCGCCTTCCACTGCGACCGGCGGGCGCGGGTGTTGGCGCGGGACATCTTCCGCTTCGGGACGGCCACGGTCAGTTCTCCTCAGGGTCGTCCGGACGGTCGGTGACCGCTCCGGTGGTGAGTCGGCCGGCGAGGCCGGCCCAGCGGGGGTCGACCAGCTCGTGCGAGTGGTCGGCCGGGAGGTCGTCGATGCGCTGGCCGCAGCCGGAGCACAGGCCCGCGCAGTCGTCGGTGCAGGTGGGCGAGAGCGGCAGTGCCAGGACGACGGTGTCGCGGACCATCGGCTCGAGGTCGATGCGCTCGCCCTCGACGAGGCGGACCTCGTCCTCCTCGCTCGTGGCCTCGGTGGTGCTGCCCGGGTAGGCGTAGAGCTCCTGGACGTCGAGCTCGAGGGTGTCCTCGACAGGCTCCAGGCAGCGGGCGCACTGGCCCTCCACCGGCACCTCGACGGCGCCGGAGACCAGCACGCCCTCCATCACCGACTCCAGGCGCAGCCGCAGGTGCACCGGGGCGCCCTCGGGCACGCCGACGAGTTCGAGCCGCCAGCCCTCGGGAGCCGGGACGGTGCGGTCGAGCTCCTGCAGGGAGCCCGCGCGGCGGCCGAGCTCGCGCAGCTCGACGGCCCAGGGGTTGGCGGCGGGACGCCGGGCGTCGGGGCTCGCGGCGCCTGGGCGGCGGGATGGGGCGGCAGGCATGTCGGTACTCGCGGTCGTCAGAGGAGGGGATCCGGTCCGGGGAGGTCACCGGTGGACCAGCAACCGAGACTACCCGATCCTGCGCGGGTGCCGTCCGGCCCCGCTCAGTCGCGCAGGGTCTCCCGGGCCTTCTCCACCGAGCGCAGCATCCGCTCGAGGGTGGTGCCGAAGTCGGCGAGGCGGGTGTCGACGTACTCGTCGACCTCCGCGCGCATCCGGTTGACCTCCGCGACGGTCTGCGCGCCGAGTTCGTCGGAGCGGGCGACGGCGCCGCGGTAGACCTCGGTCTCGGTGACCAGGCGCTCGTGCTCGGCCTGCGCGACGGCCAGCAGCTCGGCCTGCTGCGCCTCGGCGTCGGCCAGCACCGCCGCGTGGTGGTCGCGCGCCTCGGCCAGCAGCCGGTCGGCCTCCGCCTCGGCCTGCCCGAGCAGCTCGTCGGCCTCAGCCTGGGCGCGGGCGAGCAGCTCGTCGCGCTGGCGGCGGGCCGTGCCGAGGATCTCCTCGCGCTGGCGGCGGGCGCCGGCGACGAGCCGGTCGGCCTCCTCGCGGGTGCGCCCGGTCAGCTGCTCGGCCTCGGCCTGGGCCTGCTCGAGGATCTCGGTGCGCTGCTCGACGATCGCGCCGGCGGCGTGCACCTCGTCGGGCAGGTTCTCCCGGAGGTCGTCGAGCAGGTCCAGCAGCTGGTCGCGCGGCAGGATGCACGAGCCCGACATGGGCACGCTGCGCGCGTTCTCGATCAGCCGGCTGAGCTCGTCGACGGTCTCGTAGAGCCGGTAGACGACCTCCGTCACCGAGCCTCCTCGCTGGCGCTCGTCGACCCGCTGCCGGACCGCGCCCTGCGTGACCTCGCGAGCTCGGTCACGTGGCCGCGTCCCGCTTGGCCAGCAGCCGGTCGAGGACGGCCTTGGGCACCAGCCGGGAGACGTCGCCGCCGAAGGTGGCGATCTGCTTGACCAGGCTGGAGGACAGGTGGCCGACCTGCGGGGCGGTGGGCACGAACAGCGTCTCGACGCCGGCGAGCTCGCGGTTCATCTGCGCCATCTGCAGCTCGTACTCGAAGTCGCCGACCGCGCGCAGGCCCTTGACCACGACCGGGATGTCGTGGCCGCGGCAGTAGTCGACGAGCAGCCCGCTGAAGCTGTCGACGACGACGTTCGGCAGGTCGGCGACCGCCTCGCGCAGCAGCTCCATGCGCTCGTCGACGCTGAACAGGCCGGCCTTGCCCGGGTTCACCAGCACGGCGACCACCAGCTCGTCGTACAGCCCGGCCGCCCGCGCGATCACGTCGACGTGGCCGTTGGTGACCGGGTCGAAGGACCCGGGACACACCGCTCGCCTCACGGGAGGCGACCGTACCGGAGCAGCGCCTCTCCGTAGCGGCGGTCGCGGATGCCGGTGAGCGGTGTCGGCCACTCCCACGGCTCCTCGCGGGAGGACCGCTCGACGACGACCACCGCCCCCGGCGCCAGCCACTCCCCCGTGACCAGCGCGCCGAGGACGCCGAGGACCTCGGCGGCCGGGACGGCGTAGGGCGGGTCGGCGAGCACGAGGTCGAAGCGGGCCGGCGGCGCGCCGCCGACGACGGTGGGCACCGACCCGGCGACCACCCGCGCGCCGGGCAGCCCGACGGCGGCGACGTTGGCGCGCAGCACCGGCAGCACCCGGGGCCCGTTCTCGACGAGCACCGCCTGCGCGGCCCCGCGCGAGAGCGCCTCGAGGCCCAGCGCGCCCGACCCCGCGTACAGGTCGAGGACGGCGGCGCCGTCGAGGTCGAGCAGCGAGCCCAGGCTGTTGAACAGGCCCTCGCGGGCGCGGTCGCCGGTGGGCCGCACGCCGCTCGGCGGCACTTTCAGCCGCCGCCCTCCTGCCGCCCCGGAGATCAGGCGCGTCACGCCTTCTCCAGGTACTCGGCGCGCTCGTCGGTGGCCAGGGCCGCCACCTCCATCGCCAGGCCCGGGTGGTCGGCCAGGCCGCGGTCGGTGGCCAGCAGCGCGGTGGCCTCGGCGCGCGCCGCCGCGATGAGCTCCTCGTCCTCCAGCAGCGACAGCATCCGGATGCCCGAGCGGCGGCCGGACTGCGCGGCGCCGAGCACGTCGCCCTCGCGGCGGGTCTCGAGGTCGAGGCGGGCGAGCTCGAAGCCGTCGGAGGTGCCGGCGACGGCGGCCAGCCGCTGCCCGGTCGCCGTCGTCCCGCGGGCCTCGGTGACCAGCAGGCACAGCCCCCGGTGCTTGCCGCGGGCGACACGGCCGCGCAGCTGGTGCAGCTGGCTGACGCCGAAGCGGTCGGCGTCCATGACGACCATCACCGTGGCGTTGGGCACGTCGACGCCGACCTCGACGACGGTGGTGGCCACCAGCACGTCCACCTCGCGGGCGGCGAAGGCGCGCATCGTCGCCTCCTTGGCCTCCGGCGTCATCCGGCCGTGCAGGACCGCGAGGCGCAGGCCGGCGAGCGGGCCCTCGTCGAGGGCGCGGGCGACGTCGAGGACGGCCAGCGGCGGCCGCCGGTCGTCGCCGCCCTTCCCCTCCTCGGGCGCGCCGTCGGCGTCCTCGGGGGCGTCGGTCCCGTCGTCCCCGGTCTCGTCGTCGCCGATGCGGGGGCAGACGACGTAGGCCTGCCGGCCGGCGGCGACCTCCTCGCGCAGCCGCTCCCAGGCGCGGTCGAGCCAGGACGGCTTGTCGCTGACCGGCACCACGGAGCTGGCCACGCCCCCGCGGCCGCTGGGCAGCTGGCGCAGGACGGAGGTCTCCAGGTCGCCGTAGACGGTCATCGCGACGGTGCGCGGGATCGGCGTGGCGGTCATGACCAGCACGTGCGGCGGCCGCTCGCCCTTGGCGCGCAGCGCGTCGCGCTGCTCGACGCCGAAGCGGTGCTGCTCGTCGACGACGACCAGGCCGAGGTCGGCGAAGTCGACGCCCTGCTGCAGCAGCGCGTGGGTGCCGACGACGATCCCGGCGCTGCCGTCGGCGACCGCGGCGCGGGCGGCGCGGCGGGGCGCGGCCTTGAGCGAGCCGGTGAGCAGCACGACCTTCGTGCCGGCGGGGTCGCCGTCGAGCTCGCCGGCCCGGGCCAGCGGGCCGAGCATCGCGGAGATGCTGCGCGCGTGCTGCGCGGCCAGGACCTCGGTGGGCGCCAACAGCGCGGCCTGCCCGCCGGCGTCGACCACCTGGGCCATGGCACGCAGCGCCACGACGGTCTTGCCCGACCCCACCTCGCCCTGCAGCAGGCGGTGCATGGGCTGGTCGCGGGACAGCTCGGCGGCCAGCTCCTCCCCCACCTCGCGCTGGCCCTCGGTGAGGGAGAACGGCAGCGCGGCGTCGACGGCGTCGAGCAGCCCGCCGGACCGGCGCGGGCGGGCGGTGCCCGGCTCCAGGGCGGCGGCGCGGCGGCGGGCGGCGAGCACCAGCTGCAGGGTGAGCGCCTCGTCCCACTTGAGCCGGTCCTGGGCGCGCTCGACGTCCTCGGCGGAGGTGGGCCGGTGGACGTCCAGCAGCGCGGCGGCGAGGCTGAGCAGCCCGTGCCGGGAGCGCAGGTCCTCCGGCAGCGGGTCCTCGACGAAACCGAAGCCGCCGGTGGCGTCGAGCAGCAGCTTCACGGACTTCTGGATCACCCAGCTCGAGACGTCCTTGCTCGCGGGGTAGATCGGGATGAGCGCGCGGGCCCAGTCCTCGTCGTCGTCGCCGGTGATGAGGTGGAAGTCGGGGTGGGCGAACTGCTTGGAGTTGCGGTACTCGCCGACGGTGCCGGCGAACAGCCCCCAGGAGCCCTCCTCGAGCTTGCCGAACCTCCGGTTGAAGAAGACGAGCTGCATCTGCCCGGCACCGTCGCCGACGGTGACCTCGGTGAGCGTGCCGGGGCGGTTGCGCATGCGCCGGCTGGTGACCTTGCGGACCTGCGCCAGCACGGTGACGCGGTCGCCGACCTGCAGGTCGTCGAGGCGGGCGATCTCGCCGCGGCGGGCGTAGCGGCGCGGGTAGTGGCGCAGCAGGTCGCGCACGGTGCGCAGCTCCAGCGACTCGGCCATCGCCTTGGCCGTCTTCGCGCCGAGCACGCGGGAGAGGTCGGTCTCCAGGGTGACCGCCACGTCACTCCACCCCGATCTGCAGCGGGACCGCGGCCCCGCTCTCGTAGCGCACCACCTCGACGGTCGGGTGCGCGGACGCCAGGTGCCCGCAGGCGGCGTCGCCGAGCGCGGGGTCGGGGCCGACCAGCACGGTGGCCATCTCCCCGCCGGCCGACAGCAGCCGGTCGAGCAGGTCGCAGGCGACGGCGGCGAGGTCGGCGCCGATGACCACGACGTCACCCTCGGCCGACCCCAGCACGTCGCCCGGGCGGCAGGGGCCCGCGCTGGTCAGCGCCTCCTGCTCGGCGACGGCGACCTCGGCCCAGCGGGTGGCCGCCGCGGCCTCGGCCATGCCGATGACGTCGTCGCCGAACCGGCGGGAGGGGTCGGCCACCGCGACGGCGGCCAGCCCCTGCACCGGCGACCGGGTGGGCACGACGGCGACGTCGCGGCCGAGCTCCCGGGCGCGCTCGGCGGCGCGGGAGGCGGCCGGGGTGAGCGCGGGGTCGTTGGGCAGCAGCACGACCTCGGCGGCGGCGGAGGCGACCACCTCGGCGAGGACCTCGTCCTCGGTGACCCCGTCGGGGCCGCAGGTCACCGCCCGCACGCCCTCGCCGGCGAACAGCCGCGCCAGCCCGTCGCCCGGGACGACGGCGACCACGGTGCGCCGCCCCGGCACCGGCTCGGCCGGCCGCACCGGCGCCAGCGGCGTGACGCTGATCCCGTGCGGGCGCCCGGCCTCGATGCCCGCCTCGATGGCCGCCCCGACGTCGGAGGTGTGCACGTGCACGTTCCACTGCCGCCCGGTGGGCGTGTCGACGCCGACGACGACGAGGCTGTCGCCGAGCGCGGCGAGCCGCTCGTGCAGGACGGCGACGGCGGCCTCGTCGGAGTCGGCGAGCAGGTACTGCACCTCGCTGCCCGGGCCCGGCGGCGGCTGGTGCGGGGCGTGCGGGTGGGGGTGCTCGTGCCGCTGCGGGCGGGCGTGCTGCGGGCGGCGGTGCAGCGGCGGGCGGGCCGGCTCCACGCCGGTGACCGTGGTGACCAGCGCGTCGAGGACCAGGCACAGGCCCGCGCCGCCGGCGTCGACCACGCCCGCGGTGCGCAGCACGTCGAGCTGGCCGGGGGTGGCCTCCAGCGCCGTGCGGGCGCCGTCGGCGGCGGCGGTCACGACGTCGGCCAGGGCGGTGCGCCCCCCGGCGACGGCGGCGCCCGCGGCCTCGGCGCCCGCCCGGGCGACGGTGAGGAAGGTGCCCTCCTCGGGGTCGGCCACCGCGGAGTAGGCGCCGTCGGCGGCCTTCTGCAGCGCGGCGGCCAGCGCCGGGCCGTCGGCGGGGCCCGCGCCGGCCAGGGAGTCGGACAGGCCGCGCAGCAGCTGGGCGAGGATCGTGCCGCTGTTGCCCCGGGCGCCGAGCACCGCACCGCGCGACAGCGCCGTCCACGCGGGCTCCGCCGGGCCGGCGGCCTCCAGCGCCGCGACCGCGGCCTGCGCGGTCAACAGCAGGTTGGTGCCGGTGTCGCCGTCGGGCACGGGGAAGACGTTGAGCTCGTCGATGCGCTCGCGGGCCGCGGACAGCGCGGCGACCGCGGTGCGGCACCACTGTCCGACCGCGGCGTCGTCGAGCGCCTGCAGCACGGCCGGAGGGTACCCACGGACGCCGACGGTCCGGTCCCGCGCGCGGGGGTCCGGGACGCCCGCGGGGGCCTCCCCAGGGGCATGGCGACACCGCGCCGGGGAAGCGGTTACGATGGACGACGGTCTGCGGGTGCCGTTCGGCGCACCGCCGAGTTCATGAAGACGATTCTCTGGGAGTGATCCACCGTGGCTGCCGTGTGCGATGTCTGTGGCAAGGGGCCCGGTTTCGGTATGTCGGTGTCGCACTCGCACCGCCGCACGCCGCGCCGTTGGAACCCGAACATCCAGTCGGTGCGGGCGCTGGTCGCCCCCGGCAACCGCAAGCGGATCAACGCCTGCACCTCGTGCATCCGCGCGGGCAAGGTCGTCCGCGCCTGACCGCGCCGCCCCCGCCCGGGGGGCGATGAGCCGTACCGAAGGGCCCCGGAGGTTCCCGACCTCCGGGGCCCTTCGTCGTGTGCCTCACCCGCCGTGCGGCCGGCCGATCCCCCGCGCCCGCGCCGCGGTGACCACCAGGTCGACGACCGTGTCCAGCGGCAGCGCCGTCCCGTCGACGACGAGGTGGTAGTGCCGGGCGGCGGCCGCGTCGCAGCGGTAGAAGTGCCGCACGTAGGCCTCGCGGGTGGCGTCGTTGGCCTCCATCTCGCGCCGGGTCTCCTCCTCGGGCCGGCCGTAGCGCTCCACCGCCGCGCGCAGCCGCGCCTCCGGCGGGCCGTCGAGCCGCACGTGCAGCGCGTCGGGCCGGTCGCGCAGCACCAGCGCGCCGGCGCGGCCGAGCACCACTCCCCCGGCACCGTCGGCGATCTCGCGCAGCACCCGCTCGGTCTGCTCCCGGTAGGCGCGCTCGTCGGGCTCGCCGGTCAGCGGGACGACGCCGCCGATCGGGTCGGGCATCGCCCCGAGCGAGGCCACCAGCCGCCACAGCCCGCGCACGACGCGCTCGTCGTTCGCCTCGGCGTCGTCCTGGGACACCCCGAGCCGGCCGGCCACCTGGGCCGGGATGGCGCGGTCGTGGAAGGCCAGGCCCAGCCGGCCGGCCACCGCCGGGCCCACCTCGGGGCCGCCCGCGCCGTAGGACGCGGAGATCGTCACGACGCCCACGGCCGCTCCTCCCCGGGGTCGGTCAGCTGCCGGCCGAGGAAGACCGCCCCGGCCTCCCCGGCGTAGATGCCGTACCCCGGCACGGGCCGGTACCCCATCGCGGCGTAGAGCGCGAGCGCCTCGGGCTGCCGGTCGCCGGAGTTGAGCACCACGGAGCGGTACCCGGCGGCGCGGGCGGAGTCCTCCAGCGCGGTCACCAGGAGCTGGGCCAGGCCCAGCCGGCGGAAGGCGGGCACCACGTACACCCGCTTGACCTCCGCCTCGGAGTCGCCGTGCCGGCGCCACGCGCCGCAGCCGGCGGGCTCCCCGTCCACCTCGGCGACGAGGAACAACCCCGCCGGGGGCACGAACTCCGCCGGGTCGACGACGGCCTCGTCCGGGCCGCCGTAGCGGTCGACGTACTCCTGCTGCACCCGGCCGACGAGGTCGCGCGCCAGCGGGTCGTCGTACGGCACCGCCCGCAGCCGCGCCGTCCGCCCGTCGCGCAGCCGCACGCGGCGCCCGGCGGCCTCAGCCGAAGTGGACATGCCCGGTCCTCCCTGCACCCACGGCCTGCGCGACGTCGGCCGCCGGCTCGCCGCTGACGGTCACGCCGGCCGCGCCCTCGCGGACCTCCCCGATGGCCGTCCAGCCCGCGGGCAGCGCCGCGCCGGGCGGGAACGTGGCCAGGAGGGCATGGTCCTCCCCGCCGGTGAGCACCCAGGACAGCGGGTCGGCACCGAGTGCCGCCGCCACCTGCTGCATGGGCCCGGGCGGCTCGAGCATCGTGCGCACCAGGGCCGCCCGGTCGACGTCGATGACCACCCCGCTGGCGTCGGCCAGGTGGCCGGCGTCGGCGAGCAGGCCGTCGCTGACGTCGCACATCGCGCTCGCCCCGGCGTCGGCGGCCGCCGGGCCCGCGGCGTAGGGCGGGGCGGGGCGGCGGTGCGCCCCGACGGCGGCGATCGGGCTGCTGAAGCCGCGGCGCAGCACGGCCAGCCCGCACGCCGACCAGCCCAGCCGCCCGGTGACCGCGAGGACGTCGCCGGGGCGGGCCCCCGAGCGCAGCACCGGCGCCCGGCCGCCGAGGTCGCCGAGCGCGGTCACCGACAGCACGATCGCGCCGCTGTCGGGCGCCGAGGCCACGGTGTCCCCGCCGACGACGGCCGCGCCGAGCGGCGCGCACTCGGCGGCCATGCCGGCGGCCACGCCCTCCAGCCACGACGTCGGGGTGTCGGCGGGGCAGGCCAGCCCGACGAGCAGCGCGGTGGCCACGCCGCCCATCGCGGCGACGTCGGCCAGGTTGGCCGCGGCGGCCTTGTGCCCGACGTCCTCGGCCGAGGACCAGTCACGCCGGAAGTGGCGGCCCTCGACGAGCACGTCGGTGGTGGCGACCACCCGGCCGTCGGGCACCCGCAGCACCGCGGCGTCGTCACCGGGACCGACCTCGGCGGCGGCCGCGGAGCCCGCCCGGGCGACCACCCGGGCGATGACCCCGAACTCCCCCACGACCCGGACGGTGTCGGCGAGGTCGCCGCGCCCGGTCAGCGGACGGGGCCGTGTCACCGGCCACATCCGGTCGCTGGGGTACGTTGCGCTCCGGTCCGCCTGCCGGTGGCAGGCCGCCACCCGCAGAGTCGTCGGAGGAAGGTCGTCCCGTGGTCCACGCCTACATCCTGATCCAGACCGAGGTCGGCAAGGCCGCCCAGGTGGCGTCGACGATCAGCGAGATCGCCGGCGTGACCAAGGCCGAGGACGTCACCGGCCCCTACGACGTCATCGTGCGCGCCGAGGCCGACAGCGTCGACGACCTCGGCCGGCTGGTCGTCGCCCGGGTGCAGTCGGTGGACGGGATCACCCGCACGCTGACCTGCCCCGTCGTCAACATCTGAGCCGCTGAGCGAGGACACCCCCGCCCGGGAGGACTCCCCCCGCGAGGCGGCCCCCGGGCCCCCGCCCGAGCAGTCCCGGCCCGACCCGCTGCGCCGGCTGTCCCTGCTGGCCGCGGCCGTCGTCGTGCCGGTCCTGCTGGTGGTCCGGCTGGTCGGCGGGGACGACGACGCCCCGGCCGCCGACGACCCCCCGGTGGCCGACCTCGGCCCCACGACCGGGCAGCAGCGCGAGGACCTGCCGGTGCTGCCGGTCGAGGTGCCGCCGGCCACGCCGGAGGCCGACGCGAACTGCCCCGCGCTCATGGGGGCGCTGCCGCTGGACCTGCTCGAGGACCCGGGCCGCATGGTGCAGTCCGACACCCCCTACGCCGCCGCGTGGGGCGACCCGCCGGTCGTGCTGGTCTGCGGCGTCGACGCGCCCGCGGGCCTGGTGCCCGGGGAGGGCCTGTTCACCATCAACGGCGTCACCTGGTTCGTCGACCAGTCCGACCCCGACGCCACCGTGTGGACCGCCGTCGACCGCGTCGTCCACGTCGAGGTGACCCTGCCGCCCGACGTCGACAGCGCCCCGGTGACCGCGCTCAGCGACGTCCTCCGCACCGCGCTGCCGGCGCGCTGACCCGGCCGCTCAGGCCGGCGGCAGCTCCTCCAGCTGCGCCTCCACGACCTCGCGGACCTCGGCGAGCGCCTCCTCCTCGGTGCCGGCCACCGCGGTGACCGCGACGCTGAACGCCCCGTGGCCGCACCAGGCGAACGCGGCCGGGCCGGCCAGCCCGGTGGCGGGGTCGACCTCGGCCACGGTGAGCAGGCTGCACCCGGCGGGCAGGTCCGGTGGGTCGTGGCGCAGCACGCCCTCGTACACCTCGGCGTCGTTGCCGGCGAGGTCCTCGGCGTAGGCGCCGGCTCCCGCCGGGTCGTCGAACTGGTCGAGGAAGACGCTGGTGAGCGGGCCGGTGGTGGAGCCCCAGAAGCGCTCCCAGCCGTGCCGGTAGCCGTAGTCGCGCAGCACGTCCCGCTCGCGCTCGGGGTCGTCGGCGTAGGAGGCGACGTCGTCGACGGTCTTGGCGCCGGCGGGCGGCTGCAGGTCGGCGTCGGGGATCCGCGGCAGGCCCGAGGGCACCTCGGTGAGCACCAGGTCGCCGAGCTCCTCGACGCTGCCCGGCGTCGGGGTGGCCTCCGACCGCACACCCTCGGCCTCGGAGGCCGTGCAGGCGGCCACGAGCGGGCCGGCCAGCAGCAGGCCGGCGGAGACGACGGCCCGGCGGCCGCGCGTCACCGAGGGGCCGGCCGGCCCGCCCGCGCCAGCGCGGAGGCGACCAGCCGGTCGACCAGCTCGGGGTAGGACACCCCGCTGGCCGCCCACATCCGCGGGAACATCGAGATCGGCGTGAAGCCGGGCATGGTGTTGACCTCGTTGACCACCAGCCGGTCCTCGCCGTCCGGGCCGGTGCCGAGGAAGAAGTCGACGCGCGCGAGCCCCTCGCAGTCCATGGCGAGGTAGGCGCGGCAGGAGGCCTCCCGGACCGCGCGGGTCTGCTCGGGGGTGAGGTCGGCAGGGACGTCGAACTCGACGGCGTCCTCGAGGTACTTGGCGTCGAAGTCGTACCAGGCGGTGCCGGGCTTGAGCCGGATCTCGGCGGGCAGGCTCGCCTCGGGGGCGCCGCCGTCGCGGCCGGCCAGCACGCCGCACTCGATCTCCCGGCCCGGGACGGCGGCCTCGACGACGACCTTGCCGTCGACGGCGGCCGCGGTGGCCACGGCCTCGGGGAACTGCGCCCAGTCGGTGACGCGGGTGATGCCGATGCTCGAGCCCGCCCGCGACGGCTTGACGAAGACCGGCAGGCCCAGGCGCTCGCGGTCGGCGGAGGAGAGCGCGTCGGGGTGCGCCCACAGCGCACCGCCGGCGTCGCGGAGGACGACGTGGTCGCCCTGCGGCAGCCCGGCGGCGGCGAGGAGCTTCTTGGTGAACTCCTTGTCCATCGACGCGGCGCTGGCGAACACGCCCGACCCGACGTAGGGCAGGCCGCTCATCTCCAGCAGGCCCTGGATGGTGCCGTCCTCGCCGTAGGCGCCGTGCAGGACGGGGAAGACCACGTCCACCTCGGTGAGCGCCGCGCCGATCCCGGCGGCGGGCTCGAGGACGGCGAGGCCGCGGCCGGCCGGGTCGCCGACGAGGGAGACCGCCGTCCCGCCGGTGACCTCGGGGAGCTGCCCGTCGGTGATGGCCAGCCGCTGCGCGGGGTCGGGCAGGACCCAGCGGCCGTCGCGGGCGATGCCGACCGGCACCACCTCGTAGCGCTCCGGGTCGAGGGCGGCGATCACGCTCCCCGCCGAGACGCAGGAGATCGCGTGCTCTGCGCTGCGCCCCCCGAACACGACCGCGACGCGCACCCTGCCTGTCCCGCTCATCGCGGCCGACCCTAGTCGACGCCCGCGCGCGTCCCGCGTCTCCCGTGGGCTGTGGCGGGGGCGGTGTGGGAACCTCGTCGCGATGCGGGAGAACGCGGCCCCTCCGGTGGACCCCCGGCCTCCGGCGACGACGGCGCACCAGGGGCACGGGGACGCTCCGGCGCGTCCGCACTCCCTCGGGCTGCGGCTGGCCGGCGCCGCCGTGCACGCCTACACCGCGCTGGGCTCGGTCCTGGCGCTGCTGTTCGTGCTCGCGGCGCTCGAGGGCGAGGTGGAGGCCGCGCTCTGGGTCGGCCTCGCCGCGCTGTTCATCGACGGCACCGACGGCATGCTCGCCCGCCGCGCGCGGGTCAAGGAGACGATCCCCTGGTTCGACGGGGCCCTGCTCGACAACATCGTCGACTACCTGACCTACGTCTTCGCGCCCGTCGTCCTGCTCTGGACGACCGGCGCGCTGCCCCACGGGCCGTGGGGCTGGGTGCTCGCCGCGCTGCCGCTGCTGGCGTCGAGCTACCAGTTCTGCCGGGTCGACGCGAAGACCGACGACCACACGTTCCTCGGCTTCCCGAGCTACTGGAACGTCGTGGCGTTCTACGCGGTGGTGCTCGACCTGTCGCAGGTGGCCGTGGCGATCACGCTCGTCGTCTGCTCGGTGCTGGTATTCGTGCCGGTGCGCTACCTGTACCCATCGCGCACCGAGGCGCTGTGGCAGCTGAGCATGCTGCTGACGGCGGTCTGGTTCGTCTGCTACGCCGTCCTGGTCGTGCAGCTGCCCGACCCGAACCCGTTCGTCGTGGTGCTGTCGTTCGCCTACGTCGTCTACTACCTGGCGTTCAGCGGGTGGCTCACCGCCCGCGCCGCCCACCGCCGCCGCAAGGCCGCCCGCGCCGCCTGAGCCCGCCCTGGCGCCGCTGCCGCGGTGACGGCGTGCGCACAGGTGCGGTCCGCGGGCCCGTGGCTGCACGTCGGCGCACGCTGTCGGGCCGGCCTGGGCCGTCAGAACGGGGCGCGCAGCACCAGCTCGACGTTGCGGTCGGCGGGCGTGCCGGCCAGCCCCGACCCCAGCCCCGCCCACGGCACGTTGGCCGCGAGCTCGCGGTGCAGCGACGCCAGCGCGGCGGGCTCGCGGGCGGCCGGGTCGCCCGGCGACGGCGGCCGCGCCGGGCTGCCGTGGTCGACCATCGTGCAGACCAGCGACAGCGTCCCGTCGCCGTTGCCGAGCACCTCGACCACCCGCGCCTGCCCCGGCCAGTCGACGACGGCGCAGGTGGCCACCTCCCACAGCCCCGCGCCGGGCTCGTCCGGGTGCGCCCAGGCCCGCACCTCGCTCACGTGCGTGTGCCCGTTGAGCCACAGCACCACGTTGGGCCAGCGGTGCAGCAGGGCCAGCAGCTCCGCGGCGCCCAGCGCGTCGTCCTCCGCGGCGGGCCGGCGGCCGAGGGCGTCGGAGCGGGTCAGCGTGCTCGACCCGTGGTGCGACAGCAGCACCACGAGCCGGTCGGCGTTGCCGGTGGCCACCCGCCCGCCGTCGGGACCGGGGGCCGACGACGACACCTCGCGCAGCCGCTCCTCCAGCCACCGCGCCTGCGCGGCGTCCACGGAGCCGGCCGCCCCGCCGGTGACCCGCGTGGTGTCCAGGCACACCACCCGGACGCCCGGGACGCCGTCCCACGCGTAGTACGCGGTGCCCTCGCGCAGGTTCTCCTCGGTGAACCCGTGGCCCGACGGAGCGCCCGGGTCGGCGAGGTGCGCCGCGACGAACGCGCGCCGGTCGATGAACCGCCGGTCGGCCACCGGGGTCACCGGCCGCGAGGTGGCGGTGGTGAACACCTCCGAGGAGTGCGTGAACAGCGCCAGCGCGTCGTCGAGGGCCGCACCCGGCAGCAGGGCGGGGTCGACGTCGACCGGCTTGCGCCCGGCGCCCAGGACGGCGGCCAGCGCCGGCGTGGGCACCCCGACGCCCTGGATGAGCGCCTCGTGGTTGCCGTGGCAGCCGAGCCACGGCAGCCGCAGCCCCTCGGCGGCGAACGCCGCGAACGCCGCGTCGAGCAGGCCCGGCCGGGCGGGGAACCCGAACCGCTCGTGGTGCAGCCCGCCGTCGTCGTCGGGCCGCCAGAACAGGTCGTGCGGCCAGCCGGAGGCCTGCACGCCGTCGTAGGCGGTGAGCCCCGCGCCCGGGGACACGACGCCGCCGCGCAGCACCGCCAGGAACAGCTCCAGCTCGTTCCACTGGGCGTTGTCGATGGCGTCGCCGGTGGTCACCACCACCTGCAGGGGCTCCCCCGTGCGCGGCCCGCCGGCCAGGCCGTTGAGCGTGCGCACCAGCGCGTCGACGGCGTGCGCGGTGAGCGCCTCCTGCGGCCGGTGCATCGGGACCAGCGCGCTCATCCGCGGGTCGGTCTCGAAGCGGTGGAAGAACTCGAAGCGCGCCGGCGAGCAGACGTCGGCCAGCTGCAGGTCGGTGACGTGCGCCAGGCAGGCCACCGCCCGCGCGCCGCGCCGGGGCGGGTCCCAGGTCTCCCCCACCAGGTCGCGGCGCACGCGGTGCGGCTCCCCCGCGGCCCACGCCAGCGCGCGGTAGTCGCCGTCGCGGCCGCGGTGCAGCACGGGGCCGGCCGCGAGGACACGGTCGAGGGTGGTGCGGCTCATCCGCTCAGACGGAGGAGGCGGCGTCGAGCCCCGCGGTGAGGTCGTCGACGACGTCGCCGGTGTCCTCGATCCCGCAGGAGAACCGCAGGAAGCCGGCGGGGACGGCGTCGCCGCCCCACTGCGCGCGGCGGTCGACGGTGCTGTGCACCCCGCCGAAGCTCGTCGCCGCGACCCACAGCCGGGTGGCGGCGAGGAAGCGCGACACCGCGGCCTCGTCGGCGAGCTCGGCGGACACGACGCCGTTGGGGCGCAGCATCTGCCGGGTCGCCAGCGCGTACGAGGGGTCCTCCGGCCGCCACGGCCAGCGCACGCCGGTGACCGCCGGATGGGTGGCGAGCACCTCCGCGACCGCCGCCGCGGTCTCCGCCTGCCGGGCCAGCCGCAGGTCCAGCGTGCTCATCGACCGGTGCCCGAGCCAGGCGTCGAAGGCGCCCGGCGTGGCGCCGGTGTGGTCGCGCCAGCCCTTGAGCCGGTCGAACACCTCGTCGGAGGAGGTGCTCACGTGGCCGAGCAGCAGGTCGCTGTGCCCGGTGAGCGCCTTGGTGTCGGCGGCCATCGTCACGTCGGCACCGAGGGCCAGCGGCCGCTGGCCGAGCGGGGTGGCGGTGGTGTTGTCGACGGCGAGCAGCGCGCCGGCGGCCCGGGTGGCCCGGGCGACCGCGGCGACGTCGCAGACGTCGAGCTGGGGGTTGCTCGGGGTCTCCAGCACCACCAGCCGGGCGCCGTCGAGGCCGCCCTCCGCGGCGAGGCCGGCGACGTCGAGGGTGGGCACGTACTCGACCCGGATGCCGAGCCGCTCGAGCTCGTCGCGGGCCAGCAGCCGGGTCGTGTAGTAGCCGTCGCTCGGCAGCACCAGCCGGTCGCCGGCCGACACCAGCCCCAGGACGACGGCGGAGATCGCGGCCATGCCGGTGGCGAAGGACAGGCACCGGCCGCCGTCGAGCTCCCCGACCGCGTCCTCGAAGGCCCGGAACGTCGGGTGCTCGGTGCGGGCGTAGGCGTCGCGGCCGCCGGCGCGGGGCGGCAGGTCGCCGAGGTGGTACGGCGCGGCGAACACCGGCGAGGGGCGCAGCGGGGCGCCCGGCTCGGGGGGAGCGTCGCCGGCGTGCACCGACCGGGTGCCGTCCCCCCAGCCGTCGAGCGGTCCGCTCGCTCGGGCTCCGCCCGTCGTGCCGTCGGTCACTCGGGCTTGGCCTCTCGGGACATGATCTCCTTCACCATCTGCGCCGCCGGGACGCCCTCGTGGCAGACCCGCACGACCGCCTCGGTCACCGGCACGTCCACCCCGTGCGCGCGGGCGAGGTCCAGCACCGACCGGCAGCTCTTCACGCCCTCGGCGGTCTGCCGGGTGGTGGCCTGCACCTCCTCCAGCGACAGGCCGCGGCCGAGCTTCTCGCCGAAGGTGCGGTTGCGCGACAGCGGCGAGCTGCAGGTGGCCACGAGGTCGCCGAGGCCGGCGAGCCCCGCGAACGTGGTCAGCTCGGCGCCCAGCGCGAGGCCGAGCCGGGCGGTCTCGGCCAGCCCGCGGGTGATGAGCGAGGCCCGGGTGTTGTCCCCGAAGCCCATCCCCTCGGCGATGCCGCAGGCCAGCGCGATGACGTTCTTCACCGCGCCGCCGAGCTCGCAGCCGACGAGATCGCGGTTGGTGTAGGGCCGGAAGTACGGCGTGTGGCAGGCGGCCTGCAGCGCGGTGGCGCGGTCGTCGTCCGGGCAGGCGATGACGGTGGCCGCCGGCTGCTCCTCGGCGATCTCCCGCGCCAGGTTCGGCCCCGACAGGGCGGCCACCCGCTCCGGGCCCGCGCCGGTGACCTCGCCGATCACCTCGCTCATCCGCTTGGTGCTGCCGAGCTCGATGCCCTTCATCAGCGAGAGCAGCGTCGCGTCGGGCGGCAGCAGCGGCGTCCACTCGCCGAGGTTGGCGCGCAGCGACTGGGACGGGACGGCGAGCACCACGACGTCGGCGCCGTCGAGGGCGACCCCGGCGTCGGGCGTGGCGGTGAGCGCGCCGGGCAGCCGCACGCCGGGCAGGTAGTCGGGGTTCTCCCCGGTCTCGGTGATCGCCGCGGCGAGCTCGGGGCGGCGGGCGTGCAGGGTCACCGTGCACCCGGCGTCGGCGAGCACCTTGGCGAACGTCGTCCCCCAGGACCCGGCCCCGAGGACGGCGGCGCGCGTGCCGCTCACGCGGCGCTCCCCGGCAGGTCGCCGGGCAGCGACCGCCGCGGGCGGGCGGCGAAACCGGGCGGCGCCGGTTCGCCGCGGACGTCGGCCAGGAGGTCACGCACCCGGCCCATGATGGTGTCGGTGACCTCGCGCAGCAGGTCGGGCGTCAGCGGGCGCCCGGCGCGCACCTCCTCGCGCAGCGCCGTGAGGTCGACCGGCTCCCCGATCAGGTACTCGGTGGGCGTGCGCGGCCGCAGGTGCAGCTTCTTGGTGTGGTAGTCGTGCACCCGCTGCGGGCCCCACTGGGCCACCGGCAGGACGACGGCGTCGGTGGTCAGCGCGAGCCGCGCGACGCCGGTGCGGGCCTGCATCGGCCACCAGTCGTCGTCGCGGGTGACCGACCCCTCGGGGTAGATGACGACGACGTTGCCGGCCTCGAGGTCGGCGGCCGCGGCGGCCAGCGCGCCCCGGGCCTCCGAGGAGCCGCGGGCCACCGGGATCTGCCCGGCGTCGCGCAGGATCGCCCCGGCCAGGCCCTTGAACACCGCCTCCTTGGCCAGGAAGTGCGGCACCCGCCCGTTGTCGTAGACCAGCCGCGCGCAGGCCAGCGGGTCGAGCACGGAGACGTGGTTGGCCACGAGCAGCACCGGCCCGGTGCGCGGCAGCCGGTCGCCGTGCCGGTACCGCAGCCTGAACAGCAGCGAGGCCACCGGGTAGATGACGACGACGGCCAGGCGCAGCGACCAGGGCAGCCGCCCGCGCTCGTGCAGGGCGCGGGGCCGTGTCTGCCCCGGGACCGCGGGGGTCCCCGGGGTCGGGTCCTCGGTCACCGGCATCCCTCCGCTCGACGTGACGACCGGCACATGATCGACCCTCGCCGGGGCCGGTGGTCGCACCGGGGTCCCCACGCGGCGACGGCCCGGCGCCCGCGTGTGCTCACATGGGCGGTGTGCGGTGGTCCCTGGTCGTCCCGGCGAAGCGGCTCGGCGCGGCCAAGACCCGCCTGGCGCCGCTGACCGGCGGTGGCCGCGGCGACCGGCCCGACCTGCACGCCGACCTGGTGCTCGCGCTGCTGGCCGACACCGTCGCCGCCGCGCGCGCCTGCCCCGCCGTGGCCGCCGTCGTGGTGGTCACCGACGACGAGCGGGCCGCGGCCACCGTGCGCGCGCTCGGCGCCCGGACCGTGCCCGACGAGCCCGACCGCGGGCTCAACCCGGCGCTCGCGCACGGCGCCCGGGCGACCGGGGCGTCGGCGGTGGCGGCGCTGTCGTCGGACCTGCCGGCGCTGCGGCCGGCCGAGCTCGCCGCCGCCCTCGACGCCGCGGCGGCGGTCCCCCGCGGGTTCGTCGCCGACGCCGCGGGCACCGGCACCACCCTGCTCACCGCGTCGGGCGTGCCGCTGGACCCGCACTTCGGCAGCGGGTCGGCCGCCGCGCACACCGCCGCGGGCGCGCTCGCGCTGACCGGCGACTGGCCGGGGCTGCGCCGCGACGTCGACACGCCCGCCGACCTGCGCGAGGCCACGGGCCTCGGGCTCGGGCCGGCCACCGCGGCGCTGCTGCCGCGGCTGCCGCGGCCTGCGGCCTGAGGTCGCCGGGCGCGGTCCCTCGCCGTTCACCCGCGTGGGGCACGATGACCGCGTGGCTGCCGAGACGACACCCGTGGTGACCGGGCCGGAGACGACCGTGCCCGCCGACGGGGGGACCGCCCTGCCCGCCGACCGCTTCCTCAACCGGGAGCTGTCCTGGCTGGACTTCAACTCGCGGGTGCTCGAGCTGGCCGAGGACGAGTCGATGCCGCTGCTCGAGCGCGTCAAGTTCCTGGCGATCTTCGCGGGCAACCTCGACGAGTTCTACATGGTCCGCATCGCCGGGCTGAAGCGCCGGCTGAGCACCGGCCTGACCGTCCGCTCCCCCGACGGGCTGACCATCCGCGAGCAGCTGGCCCGGGTCACCGCGCGCACCCAGGAGCTGGTCCACCGGCACGCCGTCGTCTTCCAGCAGGACGTGACGCCGCGGCTGGAGGCCGAGGGCATCCGGATCGTGCACTGGCGGGACCTGGCCGAGTCCGAGACCCGGCGGCTGCGCGAGTACTTCCGCGACCAGGTGTTCCCGGTGCTGACCCCGCTCGCGGTCGACCCGGCGCACCCGTTCCCCTACATCAGCGGCCTGTCGCTCAACCTCGCGGTCTCGGTGCGCGACCCCGAGACCGGCGCGCCGCGCTTCGCCCGGCTCAAGGTGCCGAACAACGTGCCGCGGTTCGTGCCGGTGGGACCGGCCGACGAGGCGACGTTCCTGCCGCTCGAGGACCTCATCGCCGCCCACCTGGCGCTGCTGTTCCCCGGCCTCGAGGTGATCGACCACCACCTGTTCCGGGTCACCCGCAACGCCGACCTCGAGGTGGAGGAGGACCGCGACGAGGACCTGCTGCAGGCCCTCGAGCGCGAGCTCGCCCGCCGCCGCTTCGGCCCGGCCGTGCGGTTGGAGGTGACCGAGACGATGGACCCGCAGATCCTGTCGGTCCTCGTCTCCGAGCTCGAGGTCAGCCCCGAGGACGTCGTCACCGTGCCCGGGCTGCTCGACCTCGCCTCGCTGTGGGCGCTCTACGCCCTCGACCGGCCCGAGCTCAAGGACGAGCCGTTCGTGCCGGCCACCCACCCGCGGCTGTCCGACGGAGAGACGCCCAAGAGCGTCTTCGCCACGCTGCGCGAGGGCGACGTGCTGGTCCACCACCCGTACCACTCGTTCGCCACGAGCGTGCAGCGCTTCATCGAGCAGGCCGCGGCCGACCCGCACGTGCTGGCGATCAAGCAGACGCTGTACCGCACGTCGGGTGACTCCCCGATCGTCACCGCGCTCATCGAGGCGGCCGAGGCCGGCAAGCAGGTCGTCGTCCTCGTGGAGATCAAGGCGCGCTTCGACGAGGAGGCCAACATCACCTGGGCCCGCTCGCTCGAGCGGGCCGGCTGCCACGTCGTCTACGGCCTGGTGGGGCTCAAGACCCACTGCAAGACGGCGCTGGTGGTGCGCCGGGAGAACGGCGTCATCCGCCGCTACGTGCACATCGGGACGGGCAACTACAACCCGAAGACGGCCCGCCAGTACGAGGACCTCGGCATCCTCACCGCCGACCCGCGGGTGGGCGCCGACCTCACCGACCTGTTCAACGTGCTGACCGGCTACTCGCGGCAGACGTCCTACCGGCAGCTCATGGTGGCGCCGCAGGGCATCCGCGCCGGCCTGCTGGAGAAGATCCGCCGGGAGGCCCGGCACGCCGCGGAGGGGCGGCCGTCGGGGATCCGCATCAAGGTGAACTCGCTGGTCGACGAGCGGCTGATCGACGCGCTGTACGAGGCGTCGCGGGCCGGGGTGCCGGTGGAGTTGTTCATCCGCGGGATCTGCGCGCTGCGCCCCGGCGTGCCCGGGCTGTCGGAGAACGTCCGCGCCCGCTCGATCGTGGGCCGCTTCCTCGAGCACTCGCGCGTGATGGCGTTCGTCAACGGCGGCGACGAGGAGTGGTGGATCGGCAGCTCCGACCTCATGCACCGCAACCTCGACCGGCGCGTGGAGGTGCTGCTGCGGGTCTGCGACGACACCGCGCAGCGCCAGCTGCAGGGCATGTTCGACGCCGCGATGGCGCCCGGCGTGCGCTGCTGGGAGCTCGGTCCCGACGGCGCGTGGGTGCGCGGCGGCGAGCGCGACTACCAGGCCGGCCTGATGCGGGCGGTGACCGAGCATGCCGGCTGAGCGCACCCGTGCCGTGATCGCGGCGGCCGGCGGCGCGGTCTGGCGCCCGGCCGACGGCGGCGGCATCGAGACCGTCGTCGTCCACCGGCCCCGCTACGACGACTGGTCGCTGCCCAAGGGCAAGCTCGACGTCGGCGAGAACGCGCTGGTCGCCGCCGTCCGGGAGGTCTGCGAGGAGACCGGGCTGCAGGTGGTGGCCGGGCGGCGCAGCGTGCGCACCCACTACGAGGTCGCCGCCGGGCCCAAGCACGTCGACTACTGGCTCATGCGGGCCGTCGGCGGGGAGGCGTTCACGCCCAACGACGAGGTCGACGAGCTGCGCTGGCTGCCGGTCGACGACGCCGCCCGCCTGGTCACCCACGCGCACGACCGCGCCGTGCTGGCCGACCTCGCGCGCGAGGACGTCCCGCGGGCGCCGTCGCTGCTGCTGGTGCGGCACGCCAAGGCGGGCAGCCGGCGCGACTGGGACGGCCCCGACGAGGAGCGCCCGCTGGAGAGCCAGGGCCGGCGGCAGGCCGCGCAGCTCGCCGCGGTGCTGCCGCTGTTCGGCCCGCGGGAGCTGCACACCGCCGACCGGGTGCGCTGCCGGCAGACGCTCGAGCCGCTGGCCGCCGCCACCGACCTGGAGCTGCACACGCTGCGCGAGCTCGGCGAGGAGGAGTACGCCGCCGACCCGCGGGCCGGCCTCGACGCCGTCGAGGCGATGCTCGCGCCGTCGGAGGAGCCCGGGGTGCGCGTGGTGTGCAGCCAGGGCGGGGCGATCCCGTCGGTGCTCATGAGCCTCGGGGTGCGCTTCGAGGGCACCCGGCTCCACCCGCCCGCGGCCAAGGGCAGCGTGTGGGCGCTCGGCGGGCGCCCGGGCGCGCTGCTCGCCGACTACTACCGCGAGTTCGACCCGGACGCCGACGCCCCCCGCTGAGGGACGCCGATGAAGGACCCCCCTTCCCCCCGCGCCTCGCACGCTCGGCGCGGGACCCTGAAGGGGGGCCGTTCCATCACGTCACCCGGCCGGGAGGGCCGGGAGCGCCTTCGGCAGCCAGGCCGGGCGGCGGTCCTCGAAGGCCTCGATGTCGCCGAGGTGCCGCTCGGTGAGCCCGACGTCGTCCAGGCCCTCCAGGAGGCGCCAGCGGGTGTACTCGTCCACCTCGAACGGCACGGTCGTGTCGCCGTAGGAGACGGTCCGCGCCTGCAGGTCCACGGTCACCGGGGTGGCCGGGTCGGCCTCGACGGCCTGCCACAGCGCCTCGACGTCGGCCTGCGGCAGGACGACGGTGAGCAGCCCGGACTTGGTCGAGTTGTTCTTGAAGATGTCGGCGAACCGCGAGCTGATGACCACGCGGAAGCCGCCGTCGAGCAGCGCCCAGCAGGCGTGCTCGCGGGAGGAGCCGGTGCCGAAGTCCGGCCCGGCGACCAGGATCGTCGCCTCGGCGTACTCCGGCTGGTTGAGCACGAAGTCGGGCTCGTTGGTGCGCCAGGCGACGAACAGGCCGTCCTCGAAGCCGGTGCGGGTGATCCGCTTGAGGTACTCGGCCGGGATGATCTGGTCGGTGTCGACGGCGCTGCGCCGCAGCGGGGCCGCGGTGCCGGTGTGCGTGGTGAAGGGCTGCATCTCGGACTTCCTGCTGGGGCGGCGGGGCGGGTGGTCAGACCGTCGCGGGGACGTCGGCCAGGTCGGCGGGGGCGGTCAGCCGGCCGGTGAGCGCGGTCGCGGCCGCCACGGACGGCGACACCAGGTGCGTGCGCCCGCCCTTGCCCTGCCGACCCTGGAAGTTGCGGTTGCTCGTCGACGCCGACCGCTCCCCGGGCTTCAGCTGGTCGGGGTTCATGCCCAGGCACATCGAGCAGCCGGCGCCGCGCCACTCGGCACCCGCCTCGGTGAACACGCGGTCCAGGCCCTCGGCCTCGGCCTGCTGCTTGACGCCGATCGAGCCGGGGACGACGAGCATCCGGGTGCTCGCGTCGATCCGCCTGCCGCGCAGCAGCTCGGCGGCGGTGCGCAGGTCCTCGATGCGGCCGTTGGTGCAGGAGCCGAGGAAGACGGTGTCCACCTCGATCTCGCGCAGCGGCGTGCCCGGGGTGAGGCCCATGTAGGCCAGTGCCTGCTCGGCGGCGCGGCGCTCGTTGTCGTCGGCGAGCTCGGCCGGGTCGGGCACCCGGCCGGTGATCGGCAGGCCCTGCCCGGGGTTGGTGCCCCAGGTGACGAACGGCGCGAGCTCGGCGGCGTCGAGGACCACCTCGGTGTCGAAGACGGCGCCCTCGTCGGTGCGCAGCGTCCGCCAGTACTCGACGGCGGCGTCCCAGTCGGCGCCCTGCGGGGCGTGCGGGCGGCCCTGCAGGTAGGCGAACGTCGTCTCGTCGGGGGCGATCATCCCGGCGCGGGCGCCGGCCTCGATCGACATGTTGCAGATCGTCATCCGGGCCTCCATCGACAGCGCCTCGATGGCGCTGCCGCGGTACTCGATGACGTGGCCCGCGGCGCCGTTGGTGCCGATCCGCGCGATGACGGCGAGGATGACGTCCTTGGCCGAGACGCCCTCCGGCAGCTCGCCGTCGACCGTGACCGCCATCTGCTTCGGCCGGTACTGCGGCAGCGTCTGGGTGGCCAGCACGTGCTCGACCTCGCTGGTGCCGATGCCGAACGCGAGCGCGCCGAACGCGCCGTGGGTGGAGGTGTGGCTGTCGCCGCAGACGATGGTCAGGCCGGGCTGGGTGAGGCCGAGCTGCGGGCCGATGACGTGCACGATGCCCTGGTCGCGGTCGCCCATCGGGGCCAGCCGGATGCCGAACTCGGCGGCGTTGCGGCGCAGCGCCTCCACCTGCGCCCGGCTGACCGGGTCGGCGATCGGGGCCAGCACGTCGAGCGTCGGGACGTTGTGGTCCTCGGTGGCCATGGTGAGGTCGGGCCGGCGCACCGGGCGGCCGGCCGCGCGCAGGCCGTCGAACGCCTGGGGGCTGGTGACCTCGTGCACGAGGTGCAGGTCGATGTAGAGCAGGTCGGGCTCGCCCGCGGCGCTGCGCACCACGTGGGCGTCGTAGACCTTCTCCGCCAGGGTCTTCGGCACTTTCCCTCCAGGTCCACCGAGCGCACATCCCATTGCGTGGGATGAGAGTATCGCTGTGTGGGACAGCCTAACCCCGTCGCCGTGCTGGACAAAGCAGTGGCCATCCTCCGTGCCGTGGCGCACGAGCCGGCCACCCTCGCCGACCTCGTGGAGCGCGCCGGGCTCCCCCGCGCCACCGCGCACCGGCTGGCCGTCGCCCTCGAGGGCCACCGCCTGCTGCGCCGCACCCCCGCGGGCGCCTGGGCGCCCGGCCCCGCGCTCGCCGAGCTCAGCCACGGCAGCGTCGACCTCGCCCAGGTGGCCGGCCGGCACCTCGTCGCCCTGCGCGACGCGAGCGGCGAGAGCGCGCAGTTCTACGTCCGCGAGGGCGGCTCGCGGGTCTGCGTGGCGGCCGCCGAGCGCGCCTCGGGCCTGCGCGACACCGTCCCGGTCGGCGCCCGGCTGCCCATGACGGCGGGCTCGGCCGCGCACGCGCTGCTGGCCTTCGCACCCGCCGAGGAGGTCACCCCGCTGCTGCCGGGCGCGAGCTTCACCGCCCGCACGCTGCTCGACGTCCGCCGGCGCGGGTGGGCGCACAGCGTGGCCGAGCGGGAGGCCGGCGTCGCCTCGCTGTCCGCGCCGGTGCGCGACCCCGCCGGTGCCGTCCTGGGCGCGGTCTCCATCTCCGGCCCGGTCGAGCGGCTCGGCCGCCGGCCCAGCCCCGAGGTGGTCGGCGCGGTCCTGGAGACCGCGGCCGCCATCGCCCGCGCCGCGAGCTGATCCCGGCCGACCGGAGGGGTGACCGGGCGGCGGCGGGAGCGGAGACTCCCGGCATGACGACGACGGACCCGACGACGACGGACCCGACGACTCAGCCGACGAGGTCCCGCGGGCGCGCCCGCATCGCGGAGCCCGGCGAGGGCATCGGCCTCGACGAGCTCGCGCTGGCCACCCGCAACCACGGCATGCCCTTGGAGGCGCTGCGCTGGGACGTCACGCCGCCGGGCCTGCACTACGTGCTCACGCACTACGACATCCCGGCGGTCGACCCGGCCGGCTGGTCGCTGCAGGTCACCGGCGCGGTCGGCCGGGAGCTCCGGCTGGACCTCGCGGAGCTGCGGCGCCGTCCCGCGGTCACCGCGCGGGTGCTGCTCGAGTGCGCCGGCAACGGCCGCGCCCGGCTGGAGCCCCGCCCGGTGAGCCAGCCGTGGCTGCTCGAGGCGGTCGGCAGCGCCGAGTGGACCGGCACGCCGCTCGCGCCCCTGCTGGAGGAGGCCGGGGTCTCCCCCGGCGCGGTCGACGTCGCGTTCACCGGCGCCGACCACGGCGTCGAGCGCGGCGTGGAGCAGGACTACACCCGCGGCCTGCCGCTCGCCGAGGCGATGCGGCCCGACGTGCTGCTGGTCTGGGCGATGAACGGCGCGCCGCTGCCGCCGCAGCACGGCGCGCCCGTGCGGCTGCTGGTCCCCGGCTGGTACGGGATGGCGCACGTGAAGTGGCTGACCCGCGTCGAGGTCCTCGACCGCCCCTTCGACGGCTTCCAGAACGCCGTCGCCTACCGCCTGAAGACCGAGGCGCACGAGGACGGCGTGCCGGTCACCCGGATCGCGCCCCGGGCGCTGCTGGCCCCGCCCGGCTTCCCCGACTTCATGACCCGCGAGCGCTTCGTGCACGCGGGCCCCGTGACGCTCACCGGCCGTGCCTGGTCGGGGCGGGCGCCGCTGACCGGGGTCGAGGTGAGCACCGACGGCGGCGACACCTGGGCGGCGGCCGACCTCGCCCCCGCCGACCCGGCGCACCCGTACGCCTGGCGCGCCTGGACCTGCACCTGGGACGCCCGCCCGGGCAGCACCGAGCTGCTGGTGCGGGCCGCCGACGCCGACGGCCCGCAGCCGGTGGAGCAGCCCTGGAACCGCCAGGGCATGGCCAACAACCTGGTGCAGCGGGTGCCGGTGACCGTCCTGGGCTAGTGCCCCGGCGCGGTGCGGCCGCTGCCGTCGTCCTCCGGGTCCTGCCGCTCGGCCGGCTCCTCGACCAGGATCGGCCGCAGCCGGGACCACAGCGCGAACGCGGCGGCGAAGGCGAGCATCGCCAGCCCCGCCCACAGGTTGGCGTTCACGTCGCCGGTCTTCTCGCCCTCCCGGTCGCCGAACAGGCCCAGGAGGACCAGCACGACGCCGTAGAAGCCGATCAGCGCGGCGATCACGTTGCGGACGTCGAAGGCGCCGGCCGCCTGCTTGGCCGGGGCCGAGCGGTTGCTGCTGCTGCTCATGACCGTGCTCCTGACGTCAGCGGAAGATCACGTTGAGGACGATGACCATGACCAGCGCGATGCCGGCCAGCTTGGTCGGCGACTGGTACCAGGGCAGCCGGTGCGCGTCGGGGTCGGTGCGCTGCTCCTTGGGCGTCTCGGAGTAGACGAGCCCGGCGAGCTGCGCGACCGGCTTGGGCGCGGTGACCTGGCTGACCACCACGCTCACCACGATGTCGACGACGAACGCGGCGCTCGCGGCGACGAAGCTGGCGCCCTGCCCGCCGATCGGCAGCACCCCGAGCGACGCGGTGCCGAACGCGTCCTCGCTGAGGAACGCGACGACGACGGCGGCCAGCGTGCCGGAGACCAGGCCCATCCAGCCCGCGGTCGGCGTCATCCGCTTCCAGAACATGCCGAGGATGAACGTGGCGAACAGCGGCGCGTTGAAGAAGCCGAACAGCGTCTGCAGGTAGTCCATCAGGTTCGTGTAGCCCGACGCGATGATCGCCGTCCCGATGGCGGCCACGGTGGCGCCGACCGTCGCCCACCGGCCCACGGCGAGGTAGTAGGAGTCGGGCCGGTCCTTCTTCACGTACTGCTGCCACAGGTCGTAGCTGAAGACGGTGTTGAAGGCGGAGATGTTGGCCGCCATGCCCGCCATGAACGCCGCCAGCAGGCCGGCCAGCGCGACCCCGAGCAGGCCGTTGGGCAGGACGTCGCGGATGAGCAGCAGGATCGAGTTGTTGTAGTCGAACTCGGTGTCCGACGCCGCGCGGGCCTCGACCACCTCCGGGACCAGGACCGTGGCGATGAGGCCCGGGATGACCACGATGAACGGGACGAACATCTTCGGGAAGGACCCGATGATCGGCGTCGCCCGCGCGGCCGACATCGACTTGGTCGCCATCGCCCGCTGCACCTCGACGAAGTTCGTCGTCCAGTAGCCGAAGGACAGCACGAAGCCGAGGCCGAACACGATGCCGATCACCGACAGGACGGGGCTGCCGATCCCGGACAGCTCCGTGGCCGGCCACGAGGTGAGCTCCTCGGCCCGGCCGGAGTCGGTCACCCGGTCGACGAGCCCGCCCACGCCGCCGACCCGGTTGAGGCCGATCAGCGTCAGCGGCAGCAGCGCGGCCACGATGACGAAGAACTGCAGGACCTCGTTGTAGATCGCCGCCGACAGCCCGCCGAGGGTGATGTAGCTGAGGACGACGGCTGCGGCCACGATGAGCGAGAGCCACAGCGGCCAGCCGAGCAGCGCCTCGACGATCGTGGCCAGCAGGTAGAGGTTGATGCCGGCGATGAGGATCTGGGCGACGGCGAAGCTCAGCGCGTTGACCAGGTGGGCGCCGGTGCCGAACCGGCGGCGCATGAACTCCGGGACGCTGCGGACCTTCGACCCGTAGTAGAAGGGCATCATCACCACGCCCAGGAACAGCATGGCCGGGACCGCGCCGATCCAGAAGTAGTGCATGGTGCTCATGCCGTACTGCGCGCCGTTGGCCGACATGCCGACGATCTCGACGGCGCCCAGGTTCGCGGAGATGAACGCCAGGCCGGTCACCCACGCGGGCAGCGAGCGGCCGGACAGGAAGAAGTCCAGGCTGTCGGACACCCGCCGCCGCGCGGCGGCGCCGATCAGCAGCACGACGACGAAGTAGGCGGCCACCAGCAGGTAGTCGACGAAGTTCGCGTCCAGTCTCAGGTCGTCCACCGAGGCCTCCAGCCGGTTCGGGTCACGAGAGGCGCCGGGCCCCCGCTGCGGGGACCACGACGTAGGAGCGGGGGGCGCCGGCGCGCTCGGCGACGGCGGCGGACACGGCCTCGACGGCGCCGGCGTCGACCAGGGCGACGGCGCTGCCGCCGAAGCCCCCGCCGACCATCCGGGCGCCGTACGCGTCGGCGGCCAGCGCGGCCTCCACGACGGCGTCGAGCTCGGGCACCGACACCTCGAAGTCGTCGCGCAGCGAGGCGTGCCCGGCGGTGAGCACGGGGCCGGTCTCGCGCGGGTCGGCGCCGGAGCGCAGCAGGTCGACCACCCGGGCCACGCGGGCGTCCTCGGTGACCACGTGCCGGGCCCGGCGCAGCAGCACCGCGCCCTCGTCGGTGCCGTCGTCGAGGGCGGCCAGGGCGTCGGTGCCGGGCAGGTCGCACAGGTACTCGACGCCGAGCCGGTGGGCGGCCTCCTCGCACTGCCGCCGGCGCTCGCCGTAGCCGCTCTCGGCGTGGCTGTGCGTGGTGCCCGAGTCGACGACGAGCAGCGCGAGCCCCGCGGCCTCGAGGTCGAGCGGCACCTGGTCCCAGGACCGGTCGCGGGTGTCGAGGTGCAGCGCGTGCCCGGCGCTGCACAGCACCGACGCGGACTGGTCGAGGATCCCGGTCGGCGCGCCGACGAAGTCGTTCTCCGCCCGCCGGGCGACGTCGACGAGGTCGTCGGGGGCCCAGTCGAGGCCGAGCAGGTCGCGCACGGCCAGCGCCACGGCGCACTCCAGCGCCGCCGACGACGACAGTCCCGCCCCGGCCGGCACGTCGCCGTCGACCAGCAGCGACAGCCCGCCGGCGGCCGCCTCGCGCACCTGCTCCACGACGCCTGCCGGGTAGCCGGCCCAGCCGCCGGGGGTGCCGGGCGCGAGGTCGGCGACCGCGACGTCGGCGTCCTCGCCGGGGTGCTGCGCGGAGACCAGGACCAGCCGGCCGTCGTCGCGGCGGGCGGCCGCGGCGCGGACGGTGTGCGGCAGGGCGACCGGGAGCACCGAGCCGCCGTTGTAGTCGGTGTGCTCGCCGATGACGTTCACCCGGCCGGGCGCGGCCCACACCCCCTCCGGGGCGGCGCCGAAGCGCTCGGTGAAGGCCGCCGCGGCGGTGCGGGCGGCGGTCCCGTCGTCGGCCGGTGCACCGCTCACGGGACGACCACCGCGCGCAGCTGCTCGGCGACGTCCTCGGGGTTGGTGTCGGTGATGAAGGCGCCCATGCCCGACTCGGAGCCCGCCAGGTACTTGAGCTTGCCGGGCGCGCGGCGCAGGGAGAACAGCTGCAGGTGCAGCCACCAGTCCTCGCGGCCCTCCCGCACCGGCGCCTGGTTCCAGGAGGCGATGTAGGGCATCGGGGTGTCGAAGCGGTGCGCGAACCGGCCGAGCACGTCGAGGTAGAGCGCGGCCAGGTCGTCGCGCTGGGCGTCGTCGAGGGCCGGCAGGTCGGGCACCCGGCGGGTGGGGAACAGCTGGACCTCGTAGGGCCAGCGCGCGGCGGCGGGCACGAACGCCACCCAGGAGTCGTTGGCGGCCACCACGCGCGGGCCGGTGCGCTCGGCCTCGACGACCTCGGCGAACAGGTCGCCACCGGTGGTCTCGCGGTGCCTGCGCACGGAGGCGAGGACGCGCTCCACGCGGGGGGTCACGAAGGGGTAGGCGTAGATCTGCCCGTGGGGGTGCGACAGCGTCACCCCGATCTCCTCGCCGGAGTTCTCGAAGCAGAACACCTGCTCGACGCCGTCGATCGCCGACAGCTCCGCGGTGCGCTCGGCCCAGACGTCGACCACCAGCCGGGCGCGGTCGCGGCCGAGGCCGGCGAAGTGCTGGTCGTGGTCGCTGGTGAACAGCACCACCTCGCAGCGGCCGAAGCCGGGCCGCAGCCCGGCGAACGGGGCGCCGGGTGCGGTGGGCGGCACGTCGGTGTCGACGGCGGTGGCCAGCGACGGGAAGCGGTTCTCGAAGACGACGACCTGGTAGTCGCTGTCGGGCACCTCGCTGGGGCGGCCGGGCCGCGACGGGCACAGCGGGCACTGGTCGGCCGGCGGCAGGAAGGTGCGCGTCTGCCGGTGCGCCGCGACCGTCACCCACTCCCCGAGCAGCGCGTCGCGCCGCAGCTGCGACCGGGTGCTGACCGGCGGGAGGTCCCGGGTGTCCTCGGCGTCGTGGGCAGCGGTGCTGCCGTCGGCGTCGAAGTAGAGGATCTCCCGGCCGTCCGCCAGCCGGCGAGTCGTCCGGTTCACCGTGCCGCGCCTCCGTTCCCGGCCCGAGGAGGGGCCCCGGGAACGCTATGCCCGTTCTCGATCATGGGCCACTCGGGGTGACCAGGAACGCAGCAGGGCCCCCGGCCGGGAAGCCGGGGGCCCTGCTGTTGTGTAGCCCCGAAGGGATTCGAACCCTCGCTACCGCCGTGAGAGGGCGGCGTCCTGGACCGCTAGACGACGGGGCCGGACGGCGTCGATCCTGCCACACCGCCCCGGCCGCGCCGGCCGCAGGGTCCCGGGGACGGCCGGTGCCCGGGAACGGCGAGAGCCCCCGGCCGGTGACCGGGGGCTCTCGCGCTGCGTAGCCCCGAAGGGATTCGAACCCTCGCTACCGCCGTGAGAGGGCGGCGTCCTGGGCCGCTAGACGACGGGGCCGTGCGGTGGTGCTGGTCGTGCGGTACTTCTGGTGGTGCTGAGGAGGTGGTGCTTCCTCGCTGGGGTACCAGGACTCGAACCTAGACTAACGGAGCCAGAATCCGTCGGGCTGCCAATTACCCCATACCCCAAGGTCTTGGCCGGCACCTCGCGGCGCCGTGGAGAACGATACCCGACGTCTCCGCGGGCCGTGTCACCACCCCCCGCCCCGCGGGTCGCCGGCGGGGACGCGCAGGTCGAGGGCGGGGGTGAGCAGCTCCGGGCGCAGCGTCCGGCGCGAGGTCGCGACCAGCGCCACGTAGGCGCCCATGGCCACCAGCGACACCGCCAGCGACAGCAGCCCGATGCCCGCCGGGAGCTCCTGGGTGGCCACGCCGTCGCCCAGGGACCCGGCGAGCAGGAAGACCAGCACGTTGTTGACCGCGTGCAGCACGATCGCCGCCTCCAGCCCGCCGGTGAGCCAGACGACGGCCGAGGCGGCCAGGCCGAAGGCGAACCGGTCGAGGAAGGTGGCGACGTCGCCGGGCGCGTGCGCCAGCGAGAACAGCGCCGCGGTGAGCACGGCCGCCGTCAGCGCCCCGGCCCGCGGGTCGCGCACCCACCCGGCCACGGCCTGGCTCAGGTAGCCGCGGAAGACGTACTCCTCGGCCGCGGACTGCAGCGGCGTGGTGAGGACCACGACGAGCAGCAACCAGAGCAGGTCGTCGACCGGCCCGGTGGCCTCCGCGTCGCCGAAGGCGAAGCCGAGCACCACCGACAGGGCGATGCCGACGCCGAGGGTGGCCAGCGCGCGCAGCGTGTACGGGGCGAGCAGCCGCCAGCGCAGCCGCGCCAGCACCGACGACGACCAGCCGGGACCCATCCCGTGCGCGACGGCCCACAGCAGCCAGACGATCGGGATCGCGACGATCAGCGAGAGGTTGGTCACCAGCAGGACGCCGGGGTCGACCAGGTCGAGCAGCGCCAGGTCGGGCTCGATGCCGGTGAGCAGCACCAGGAGCACGACGACGAACGCGGCCACCGAGTAGGCGACGACGAACAGCAGCAGGCCCAGCAGCGGCCGCCACCACGCCCAGTCCCGTGAGCGCATGGCCCGCAGGAAGGGCACCGGCTCGTCGTGCGGCGGCGTGCCCGGCGGGGGCGCCAGCCGGAGCCCCGGCGGCAGCGGCCCCGGCCCGAACGCGCCGGGCGGGTACGCGCCGTGCGGCACCGGCACCGGCACCGGCACCGGCACCGGCGGCAGCGGGCCGGGGCCGGCCGGGCCGTGCGGGCCCGGCGGCAGGGGCACCGGGCCCAGCGGCCACGGCACCGGACCGGCGGGAGCGCCGGCCCAGTGCGGGGCGTCCGCGCCGAGGAGCCCGGGTACCCGCGGCGGCGCCCCGTAGGGCCCGGTGGGCGGCGGGCCGGTGTAGGGCTCGTCGGCCCAGGGTGCGGGGCCCTCCGGGGCGGTCATCAGCGCGCGGACTGCTCGCGGGCGGTCTCGAGCCGGCGCACCGTCCGCTCCCGGCCCAGCAGCTCGATCGACTCGTAGAGCGGCGGGGAGACCGTGCGGCCGCTGAGCGCCACCCGCACCGGCCCGAACGCCTGGCGCGGCTTGCGGCCCAGCCCCTCGACGAGGGCGTCCTTGAGCGCCTGCTCGATGGCCGGCGTGCTCCACTCGGGGAGGTCGCGCAGCGCGGCGGCCGCGGCGGCGAGCACCTCGCCGTCCTCGGGCCGCAGGTTCTTGGCCGCGGCGGCCGGGTCGACCTCGACGTCCTCGGTGAACAGGAAGCCGAGCAGCCCGACGACGTCGGACAGCACGACCGTGCGCTCCTGGGCCATCGGCGCGATCGCCCGCAGCACCCGCTCCTGCTCGGCGGTGGGCGGGTCGGCGACCAGCCCGGCGCCGGCGAGGACGGGCAGCACCGCGGCGACGTAGTCGTCGGCGGGCAGCGCCCGCACGTGCTGGGCGTTGATCGCCTCGGCCTTCTTCACGTCGAAGCGGGCGGGGTTGGCGCTCACCCGGGTGACGTCGAAGGCCTCGGCCATCTCGGCCATGGAGAACACGTCGCGGTCCTCGGCGATCGACCAGCCCAGCAGGGCCAGGTAGTTGGCGAAGCCCTCGGGCAGGAAACCGCGCTCGCGGTAGACGTCGACGTTGGACGTGGGGTCCCGCTTCGACAGCTTCTTGTTGCCCTCGCCGGTGACGTAGGGCAGGTGGCCGAAGCGCGGGGTGCCGGCGGCGACACCGACGTCCTGCAGCGCGGCGTAGAGCGCGAGCTGGCGGGGCGTGGAGGGCAGCAGGTCCTCGCCGCGGAGCACGTCGGTGATGCCCATCAGCGCGTCGTCGACGGGGTTGACGAACGGGTACAGCGGCGCGCCGTTGGCCCGGACGACGACGAAGTCGGGCACCGAGCCGGCGGCGAAGCGCACCTCGCCGCGGACGAGGTCGGTCCAGGCGAGGTCCTCGTCGGGCATCCGGAGCCGCAGCACCGGCTCGCGACCCTCGGCGCGGAGGGCGGCCTTCTGCGCGTCGGTGAGGAACCGGTCGGCGTTGTCGTAGCCGAGCTTGGGGTCCTGCCCGGCGGCCAGGCGCCGCGCCTCGACCTCCTCGTTGGTGGAGAAGGACTCGTAGAGGTGCCCGGCCTCGAGCAGCTTCCCGGCGACCTCGCGGTAGACCTCGGAGCGCTCGGACTGCCGGTAGGGGCCGTGCGGGCCGCCGACCTCGGGGCCCTCGTCCCAGTCCAGGCCGAGCCAGCGCAGGCTGTCGAGCAGGTGCCGGTAGGACTCCTCGGAGTCGCGGGCGGCGTCGGTGTCCTCGATGCGGAAGACGAACGCGCCGCCGGTGTGCCGGGCGTGCGCCCAGTTGAACAGGGCGGTGCGCAGCAGTCCGACGTGGACCATGCCCGTCGGCGAGGGGCAGAAGCGGGTGCGGACGGTGCCCGCCGGGGTGGTCACCGGGCGCCGCCGGCGCTGGAGGCGGTGTCGGCGCCGCTGACGCCGTTGGTGAGCGAGCCCAGGCCCTCGATGGCGCACTCGACGCGCTGGCCGGGCCGGATCGGGCCGACGCCGGCCGGGGTGCCGGTGAGCACCACGTCGCCGGGCAGCAGCGTCATGACCTGCGAGATGTAGGAGACCAGGGTCGGGACGTCGAACAGCAGCTGGCTGGTGCGCCCGGCCTGGCGCGGCTCGCCGTCGACGGTGCAGGTGATCTCCAGGTCGGCCGGGTCCTTGCCCAGGCCGCGCAGGTCGGTCTCGATCCACGGGCCGAGCGGGCAGAACGAGTCGAAGCCCTTGGCGCGGGTCCACTGCCCGTCGGCCTTCTGCATGTCGCGCTCGGTCACGTCGTTGCCGATCGTGTAGCCGAAGACGCTGCCCGGGACCTGCTCCGGGGTGAGGTTGCGGGCCCCGCGGGCGCCGATGACGACGGCGAGCTCGACCTCGTGGTGCACGTTGGTGCTGCCGGCCGGGATGCGGATCGCGTCGCCGGGGCCGATCACCGACGTCGAGGGCTTGAGGAACAGCAGCGGGCGCTCGGGGGCCTCGCCGGTGTTCATCTCCTTGACGTGGTCGGCGTAGTTCTTGCCGACGCAGACGACCTTGCTCGGCAGGATCGGCGAGAGCAGCCGGACGTCGGCCTGGGCGAAGCGCTGGCCGGTGAAGGAGATGGTGCCGAACGGGTGGCCCTCGATCTGGGCGACCTGGCCGTCGCCGTCGAGGACTCCGAAGGACATGCCCGAGGGCGAGGCGAAGCGGACGATGCGCACGAGGTCGAGGCTACTGACCCCGCGCGCGCCCGCCGCCCGCCCTACGGTGACCGGTGTGGCCTGCCGCCTGAGCGAGATCGTCGTCGACAGCCGGGACCCCGAGGCGCTCGCCGCCTGGTGGGCCGAGGTGCTCGGCTACCGGGTGCTCGGCCGCGAGGAGGACGGCGCGGTGGAGATCGGCCCGGAGGCCGGCTTCGGCGGCCCGGCGCCCACGCTGGTCTTCACCCCGGTCGGGCAGTACGAGACGGCGAGGCCGCGGCTGCACCTCGACGTCAACGCCACCGACCGTGACCAGGACGCCGAGCTGCAGCGGCTGCTCGACCTCGGGGCCACCCGCGCCGACGTCGGGCAGACCGGTGGGGAGTCCTGGCACGTGCTCGCCGACCCGGAGGGCAACCCGTTCTGCCTGCTGCGCCGCCGTCTCGACCCGTTGTGACCCCGTATCCGAGGAGTGCTCCGTGATCCTGATCGTCATCAAGTTCCCCGTCCGGCCGGACAAGATCGACGAGTTCCGCGCCAAGGCCGACGAGTACGCCGCCGCGGTGAACGCCGAGGAGGGCAGCCTGTTCTTCGAGTGGTCGCGCAGCGTGCTCGACCCGAACACGTTCGTCTGCATCGAGGGCTTCCGGGACGCCGACGCCGGCGCCTCGCACGTGGCCACCCCGCACGCCAAGGCCGCCTTCGACTGGATGTCGGACCTCGTCGCCGAGCAGCCGCAGATCATCTACATCGACGAGCCGTCGGTGCCCGGCTTCGGCCCGATGGGCGAGGTCACGCCGCGGAGCTGACCACGGCGGTCGGGGTGGTGTGCGTCTGCGGCGCGTCCCGGTGCGGGCATGAGCCGCAGGCGCACACCACCGCCGTCAGCGGCAGTGGACGGCGTAGGTGAGCGCGTCGACCAGCGCGTGCCAGGAGGCCTCGACGATGTTGTCGTGGACGCCGACGGTGGTCCACTCCCCCACGCCGTCGGTGGTGTCGACCAGCACCCGCGTGGTGGCGCTCGTGCCGCCCTTCCAGCCGAGGATGCGGACCTTGTAGTCGGCCAGCGAGACGTCGGCGAGGCCGGGGTGCCGGCCCACCAGCGCCTGGCGCAGCGCGTTGTCCAGCGCGTTGACCGGGCCGTTGCCCTCGGCGGTGCTGATGACCCGCTCGGTGCTGCCGTCGTCGTCGGGCAGGTGCACCTTCACCGTCGCCTCGCTGACGACGACGCCGTTGCCCCAGTGCTCGACCGTCGTCCGGTAGCTCTCCAGCCGGAACAGCGGCGCGGGCGCGCCGGGCAGCTGGGAGCGCAGCAGCAGCTCGAAGGAGGCGTCGGCCGCCTCGAACGACCAGCCGTCGGCCTCGAGCGCCTTCACCCGGTCGACGACGCGGCCCACGGCCTCGGCGTGCCCGGACAGGTCGACGCCGAGCTCGCGGCCCTTGAGCTCGACCGAGGCCCGGCCGGCCATCTCGGTGACCAGGATGCGCATGTCGTTGCCGACGACGGCCGGGTCGAGGTGGTTGTAGAGCTCGGGGCTGACCTTGATCGCGCTGGCGTGCAGGCCGGCCTTGTGCGCGAAGGCGGAGGCGCCGACGAAGGGCTGGTGGTCGTCGGGGGCGATGTTGGCGAGCTCGGCGATCGCGTGGCTGACCCGCTGCAGCTCGGCCAGGCACTCGACGGGCACCACGGGCAGCCCCATCTTGGTCACCAGGTTCGCCACCAGCGCGAACGTGTCGGCGTTGCCCGCCCGCTCGCCGTAGCCGTTGGCGGTGCCCTGGACGTGCCGCACGCCGGCCTCGACGGCGGCCAGCGAGTTGGCGACCGCGCAGCCGGTGTCGTCCTGGCAGTGGATGCCCAGCCGCCCCTCGACCCGCGCCCGGACGTCGGCCACGACCCGGCCCACGCCCATCGGCAGCATGCCGCCGTTGGTGTCGCACAGGACGCCGACCTCGGCGCCCGCGCCGAACGCCGCCCGCAGCACCGCGACGCCGTAGTCGGGGTCGGCGGCGTACCCGTCGAAGAAGTGCTCGCAGTCGACGAACACCCGGCGGCCGTGCGCGACGAGGTACGCCACGGTGTCGGCGACCATCGCGAGGTTCTCCTCGAGCGTGGTGCGCAGCGCGTCACGGACGTGCCGGACGTCGGACTTCGCGACCAGGCACACCACCGGCGTCTCGGCGTCGAGCAGCGCCCTCACCTGCGGGTCGTCCTCCACCCGGACGCCGGCCTTGCGGGTGGCGCCGAAGGCGACCAGCACCGCGTGCCGCAGCTTGAGCTCGGTGCGCGCGCGGGCGAAGAACTCGGTGTCCTTGGGCAGCGCGCCCGGCCAGCCGCCCTCGATGTAGCCGACGCCGATCTCGTCGAGCAGCCGTGCGACGGCGAGCTTGTCGGCGACGGAGAAGCTGATCCCCTCGCGCTGGGCGCCGTCGCGCAGCGTCGTGTCGAAGACGTGGATGTCGGTGCCGAGGTCGGTGGCCACGGGGTCTCCCGGGGGTCCGGCGGCGATCTCGCCCCTCACACGAAGAAGACCCCCCGGGAACGGGAGGTCTGCGCGCGGTCGGGGAGGGACCGCGCGCTAGCCGATGATGAGGGTGGTGCCGGGGAGGTGCATCGCCGCGGAGTCTAGCCCCGCGGCGATGCTGGGCGGTGCGAGTGGTGCGGAGCTCAGCCCCCGGCGAGCGCGGCGAGGCGGTCGCCGACCTCCGCGGTGCGCACCTGGGCGCGCGGGTCGCGGGTGGAGAGGTCGAAGGCGACGGCGGCGTTGACCTTGCGCGCCAGGTCGGCGTGCCCCAGGTGCTCGAGCAGCAGGCCCACCGACAGCACGGTCGCCGTCGGGTCGGCGATGCCCTGCCCGGCGATGTCGGGCGCCGAGCCGTGCACCGGCTCGAACATCGACGGGTTGGTGCCCGAGGCGTCGAGGTTGCCGCTGGCGGCCAGGCCGATGCCGCCGGTGACCGCGGCGGCGACGTCGGTGACGATGTCGCCGAAGAGGTTGTCGGTGACGATGACGTCGTAGCGGCCCGGGTCGGTGATGAAGAACATCGACGCCGCGTCGACGTGCTGGTAGGCGACGGTGACCTCGGGGAACTCCGCGGCCACCTCCTCGACCGTCCGCGACCACAGCGACCCGGCGTGGGTGAGCACGTTGGTCTTGTGGATCAGCGTGAGGTGGCGGCGCGGCCGGGCCGTGGCCCGCTCGAACGCGTAGCGGACCACCCGCTCGACGCCGAACGCCGTGTTCAGGCTGACCTCGGTGGCCACCTCGTGCGGGGTGTCGCGGCGCAGCACGCCGCCGTTGCCGACGTAGGGGCCCTCGGTGCCCTCGCGCACGCACAGCATGTCGATGTCACCGGGCTCGGCCAGCGGGCTGCGCACGCCGTCGTAGAGCTTGGCCGGGCGCAGGTTCACGTGGTGGTCGAGCTCGAAGCGCAGCCGCAGCAGCAGCCCGCGCTCGAGGATGCCCGGCGGCACGCTGGGGTCGCCGATGGCGCCGAGCAGGATCGCGTCGTGCCCGCGCAGCTCGTCGAGCACGCTGTCGGGCAGCAGCTCGCCGGTGCGCTGCCAGCGGGCGGCGCCGAGGTCGTAGGGCGTCGTCTCGAGGTCGGGGGCGACCGCCCCGAGGACCTTGAGTCCCTCGGAGACGACCTCGGGGCCGATGCCGTCTCCCGCGATCACAGCCAGGCGCATGGCGGAGACCCTAGGTCAGCGGGGGTCGAGGTCCGCGGAGCGGGCCTCGCGCGCTCCGATGCGGCCGGCGATGTCGGCCAGCAGGTCGGGGGCGACCGGGCTGTCGACGACGACCGCCATGAGCGCCTCGCCGCCCCGCGTGGTGCGGCTGACCTGGGCGCCGGCGATGTTGACCCCGGCCTCCCCGAGGGCCGCCCCGACCGTGCCGACGACGCCGGGCCGGTCGGTGTAGAGGAAGAACAGCAGGTGGCCGGACAGGTCGAGGTCCATGTCGAAGCCGTCGACCTCGACCAGCTTGGGCACCTGGTTCTTGCCGAACAGGGTGCCGGAGACGCACACCTCGCGGCCGTCGGCCATCACGCCGCGCACCCGGACGAGGTTGCGGTAGTCGGGGCTCTCGACGTCGCTGGTCAGCGTCACCTCCAGGCCGCGCTGCCCGGCCAGCAGCGGCGCGTTGACGTAGGTGACCTGCTCCTCGACGACGTCGGCGAAGACGCCCTTGAGGACGGCGAGCTGCAGCACGGAGTCGTCGAACTCGGCGAGCTTGCCGCGCACGTCGACGGTCACCGACTGCGCGATCCCGCCGGCGACGGCGGTGAACACGGTGCCCAGCCGCTCGGCCAGCGGCAGGCCCGGGCGCACGTCCTCGGCGACGACGCCGCCGGCCTGCACGTTGACCGCGTCGGGCACGAACTCGCCCTGCAGCGCGAGCCGCACCGAGCGGGCGACGGCGGTGCCGGCCTTGTCCTGCGCCTCCGCCGTCGAGGCGCCCAGGTGCGGGGTGACGACGGTGTTGGGCAGGGCGAACAGCGGGCTGTCGGTGGTGGGCTCGGTGGCGAAGACGTCGATGCCGGCGGCGCCGACCTGCCCGGAGCGCAGGGCGTCGGCCAGCGCCGCCTCGTCGACCAGGCCGCCGCGGGCGGCGTTGACGACGATCACGCCGCGCTTGGTGGTGGCCAGCTCCGCGGCCCCGATGAGCCCGAGGGTCTCCGGCGTCTTCGGCAGGTGGACGGTGATGAAGTCGGCCTCGCGGAGCAGCTCCTCCAGCGACACCATCCGGACGCCGAGTTGCGCGGCGCGGCCGGGCTGGATGTAGGGGTCGTAGGCGATCAGCGTGGTGCCGAAGGCGGCCAGCCGCTGCGCGACGAGCTGCCCGATGCGGCCCAGGCCGACGACGCCCACGACCTTCCCGGTGACCTCCACGCCCATGAACCGGGACCGCTCCCACCGGCCCTCGCGCAGCGACGCGTCGGCGGCCGGGATCTGCCGGGCGGCGGCCAGCAGCAGCGCGACGGCGTGCTCGGCGGCGCTGACGATGTTCGACGTCGGGGCGTTGACCACCAGGACGCCGCGCTCGGTGGCGGCGGCGACGTCGACGTTGTCCAGGCCGATGCCCGCGCGGGCGACCACCTCGAGGTTGGGGGCGGCCGCCAGCGCCTCGGCGTCGATGCGCGTGGCGCTGCGGATCAGCACCGCGGAGGCGTCGGCGAGGGCGGGCAGCAGGGCGGCGCGGTCGGCGCCGTCGACGTGGCGGACCTCCACGTCGGTGCCGAGCACCTCCAGCACGCTCGGCGCCAGCTGCTCGGCGATGAGGACGACGGGCGCGCTCGGGTTCACGGGGGTACAGCCTAGGGACGCGCAGGTCAGCGCTCCGGTCACGGGCGGGGCACGCAGCGCCCCACGGGCCCCAGCACCGGACCCCGCCGGGTGGCTCGCTTGATGTGGGTAGGGGTGCCCCGCATCCTGGCCGCGACGAGCCGGCACCGGCCGGCGACCGGAGGAGACCATGACCGACTTCAGCAAGGACAGCGGCGGGGCCTCGGCCTCCGGCCAGGGCCGACCCCAGGACCCCCAGCAGCCGGGCGGGTACGGCGCCCAGCCCGAGGGCCAGCAGTACGGCCAGCCCCAGCAGTACGGGCAGCAGGGGTACGGGCAGCAGGGGTACGGGCAGCAGGGGTACGACCAGGAGTACGGCCAGCAGCAGGGCTACGGGCAGACCCAGCCCTACGGCCAGCAGTACGGCCAGCCCCAGCAGTACGGCCAGCAGCCCCAGCAGTACGGGCAGCAGGGGTACGGGCAGCAGGGGTACGGCCAGCAGCCCTACGGGCAGCAGGGCCACGGGCAGTACGGCCAGGACCCGCAGTACGGCCAGTACGGCTACGCCCAGCAGTACGGCGCCGGCGCGGTCCCGGCCAAGCCGGGCGGCGTCGTGACGGCGGCGGTCCTCGGCTTCGTCTTCGGCGCCATCGGCGTGCTCCTGAGCTTCCTGCTCGTCTTCGCCGGCGCCGTGGCCAGCGGCGCGGGCGGCGGGCTCGACGAGGAGATCCCCGGCTTCGGTGCGGTCGCCGGCGCCGTCGGCGGGGTGATCCTCGTCTTCGGCCTGGTGGTGCTGGTCTGGACCGTGGTCATGATCTGGGGTTCGGTCTGGGCGCTGTCCGGCCGCAGCCGGGTCATGCTCATCGTCGGCGGCTCGATCGCGCTGGCCTTCACCCTGCTCGGCTTCATCGGCAACCTGTCCGACGCCGACACCGCGGGGGCCGGCGGGATCATCACCAGCCTGCTGTTCTTCCTCGCCGCGCTCGCCATCGTGGTCCTGCTGTCGATGAAGCCGGCCGCCGCCTTCTTCGCCGCGCACCGCGCCCGGCGCGGCCGCTGACGATGTCCGCGGGTGCGCCGGGGCCGGACTCCCCGGGGCGGGCCGGGCGACCGCGCCCGCGCCCGGCCCCGCTGCTGGTGGCGGCGATGCTCGGCTTCCTGCTGGGGCTGTGGACGCTGCTGTACGCGGCGCTGCTGTTCTCGGCGGCCCGGGCCGACGGCGTCCTCGCCGCCATCGCGGCGGTCTACCTGGGCATCACCGTGCTGTGCGTGACGGGCGGCGTGCAGGCGCTGACCGGCCGCGGCGGCCGGCTGCTCGCCGCCGGCGGGATCGCGATCGCGGCCCTGTCGCTGCTGGGGGTCGTCACGTCGCTCATGAGCGGCACGCTCGCCGTCTGGCCGGTGGTCCTCGGGGCCGCGGGCGTGGGCGTCGTCGTGCTGCTGGGCCGCCCGGCCTCGCGGGAGTTCCTCACCCGGCCACGCGGCTGACCAGCACCGATCCCCCGCCCGGGCGACGACCCGGTCCCTCGCCCGCCCCTACACTCCGCCGTCGACCGCCGACCGGCGCGCCGGCCCTCCCGGAAGGAACCCCATGACAGGCCCCAGCTTCGACAAGGACTCCCCCTACGGGGGCCAGCCCGCGCCGGGCCAGCCGCCCTACGGCCAGCAGCCCGGCTACGGTCAGCAGCCGTACGGCCAGCCACAGCCGTACGGCCAGCAGCCGGGCGGCTTCGGCGGCCCCTCCCCCTACGGCGGCGCGCCGGCCGGCAAGCGCCCCGGTGTGGTCACCGGCGCCGCGGTCGTCGGCATCGTCTGGGGCGGCCTCGGCACCCTGTTCGGCGTCCTCAGCCTCTCGGTGGCGTTCCAGCTCAACGCGGTGGTCGGCCTGGTCGTGCTGCTGTCGACCGCGCTGTCGGTCGGCCTGCTCGTGGGCGGCATCCAGACGCTGCAGGGCAAGTCGCCGCGGCTGCTGCTGGTCATCAGCTACGTGGCCATCGCCATCAACGTGCTCTCGCTGCTGCTGTCGCTGATCAGCGACGGCGGCTCGGCGGCCAACGGCCTGCTCGGCTTCGTCCTGCCGGTCGTCGTCGTGGCGCTGCTGCGCCAGCCGCAGGCCCGGCAGTGGTACGCCTCGCGGGGCATCAGCTACTGAGCCCGGACACGCAGAACGGCCCCCGCTGCCATCGGGCAGCGGGGGCCGTTCCCGTGTGCGGGGACTACGAGCGGGCGGCGGTGCCGGTGTAGTCGTCGGAGCTCGACACCCAGCTCATCAGGCCGCGCAGCTTGCGGCCGGTCTCCTCGATCGGGTGCGCCTCCGCCTCGGCGCGGCGGCGCTTGAAGTCCGGGGCGCCGGCGTCCTGGTCGGCGATGAAGGCGGCGGCCCACGAGCCGTCCTTGATCGCGGCCAGGACCTCCTTCATCGACTCCTTGACGCGGGCGTCGATGACCTTCGGGCCGGAGGTGTAGTCGCCGTACTCGGCGGTGTCGGACACCGACCAGCGCTGTTTGGCGATGCCGCCCTCGTACATGAGGTCGACGATCAGCTTGAGCTCGTGCAGGCACTCGAAGTACGCGATCTCGGGCTGGTAGCCCGCCTCGGTCAGCGTCTCGAACCCGGCGGTGATCAGCGCGCTCGCGCCGCCGCAGAGGACGGCCTGCTCGCCGAACAGGTCGGTCTCGGTCTCCTCGGCGAAGGTCGTCTTGATGACGCCGGCGCGGGCGCCGCCGATGGCCTTGGCGTAGGACAGCGCGAGCTGCAGCGCCTGCCCGCTGGCGTCCTGCTCGACGGCGACCAGGCAGGGCACGCCCTTGCCGTTCTCGAACTCGCGGCGCACCAGGTGGCCGGGTCCCTTGGGGGCGACCATCGCGACGTCGACGCCGGCCGGGGGCTTGATGTAGCCGAACCGGATGTTGAAGCCGTGGCCGAAGAACAGCGCGTCGCCGTCCTGCAGGTTGGGCTCGATCGACTCGCTGTACAGCGTCCGCTGCACGTGGTCGGGCGCCAGGATCATGATCAGGTCGGCCTCGGCAGCGGCCTCGGCGGGGGTGACGACCCGCAGGCCCTCGGCCTCGGCCTTGGCCCGGCTCTTCGACCCCTCGGGCAGGCCCACCCGGACGTCGACCCCCGAGTCGCGCAGCGAGAGGGCGTGCGCGTGCCCCTGGCTGCCGTAGCCGATGACGGCGACGGTGCGCCCCTGGATGATCGACAGGTCGGCGTCGTCGTCGTAGAAGATCTCGGCGGCCATGCGGTGGTGCTCCTTCGGTCGGTTCTCTGAGGGGGTCGGGAGGGACTAGGCGGTGCGGTCGACCGGCCGCAAGGTACCGGCGCCGCTCATCGAGCGCGGTCCGCGGCCCAGGGCGACGGTGCCCGACTGGGCCATCTCCTTGATGCCGAGCGGGGCGAGGACCGCGAGCAGGGCCTGCAGCTTGTCGGGGGTCCCGGTGGCCTCGAGGGTCACCGTGTCGGTGTTGACGTCGACGACGCGGGCGCGGAAGAGCTCCGCGGTCTGCAGCACGGTGGTCCGCTCCGCCAACGGCGCGCGCACCTTCACCAGCAGCAGCTCGCGCTGGACCGCGGCGCCGCCGTCGAGCTCCACGATCTTGATGACCTCGACGAGCTTGTTCAGCTGCTTGGTCACCTGCTCCAGCGGAGCGGACTCCGCGTCGACGACGATCGTCATGCGGGACAGGTCGGGGTTCTCGGTCGGGCCGACGGCGAGCGACTCGATGTTGAACGCGCGCCGGCTGAACAGCGCCGAGACGCGGGCCAGGACACCGGCCTTGTTCTCGACGAGGACCGACAGGGTGTGGCGGGTCATCTCTGCGTCGTCCCCTCAGACCTGGCCGTCGCCGAAGACCGGGCGCAGGTCGCGCGCGGCCAGGATGTCGTCGTTGCTGGCGCCCGCGGCGACCATCGGCCACACCTGGGCGTCGGCGCCGACGACGAAGTCGATGACCACCGGGGCGTCGGTGATCGCCATGGCCTTCTCGATGACGGCGTCGACGTCGTCCTTGCTCTCGCAGCGCAGGCCGACGCAGCCGAGCGCCTCGGCGAGCGCGACGAAGTCGGGGATGCGCACCGGCTTGGGCGTGCCGTCGGCGTTGCGCGCGTGCAGCTTGGTGTTCGAGTAGCGGCCCTCGTAGAAGAGGGTCTGCCACTGCCGGACCATGCCGAGGTTGCCGTTGTTGATGACGGCGACCTTGATCGGGATGCCCTCGATCGCGCAGGTGGCCAGCTCCTGGTTGGTCATCTGGAAGCAGCCGTCGCCGTCGATCGCCCACACGGTGGTGTCCGGGCAGCCGTACTTGGCGCCCATGGCCGCGGGGACGGAGTAGCCCATCGTCCCGGCGCCGCCGCTGTTGAGCCACGTGCCCGGCTTCTCGTAGCGGATGAACTGCGCGGCCCACATCTGGTGCTGGCCGACGCCGGAGGTGTAGATCGCGTCGGGGCCGGCGATCGCACCGAGCCGCTCGATGACGTACTGCGGCGACAGCGAGCCGTCCTCGGGCCAGTCGTAGCCCAGCGGGTAGCGGTCCCGCCAGTCGTCGAGCTGGGCCCACCAGGCGGTGAGGTCGGCGCGGCGGCCGGCCTCGTGCTCGGCGCGCAGGGCGGTCACCAGCTCGGCGATCGTCTCCTTGGCGTCGCCGACGATCGGCACGTCGGCCTTGCGGTTCTTGCCGATCTCGGCCGGGTCGATGTCGGCGTGCACGACCAGCGCGCCGGGCGCGAAGGTCGACAGCTGGCCGGTGACGCGGTCGTCGAAGCGGGCGCCGAGGGCGACGAGGACGTCGGCCTTCTGCAGGGCGGTGACCGCGGCGACGGTGCCGTGCATGCCGGGCATCCCCAGGTGCTGCGGGGAGCTGTCGGGGAAGGCGCCGCGGGCCATGAGCGTGGTGACGACGGGCGCGCCGGTGAGCTCGGCCAGCTCGGCGAGCTCCGCGGTGGCGCCGGCCTTGAGCACGCCGCCGCCGACGTAGAGGACCGGGCGGCGGGCGCCGGCGATCAACGCGGCGGCCTCGCGGACCTGCTTGCCGTGCGGGCGGGTGGTCGGCTTGTAGCCGGGCAGGTCCAGCCGCGGCGGCCAGGAGAAGTCGGTGCTGGCCTGCAGCACGTCCTTGGGGATGTCGACCAGGACCGGGCCGGGGCGGCCGGTGGCGGCGAGGTGGAAGGCCTCGGCGATCCGCTGCGGGATCTCCGCGGGGTCGGTGACCAGGAAGTTGTGCTTGGTGATCGGCATCGTGATGCCGCGGATGTCGGCCTCCTGGAACGCGTCGGTGCCGATCGCGGCGCTGGGCACCTGCCCGGTGATCGCGACGATCGGGACCGAGTCCATGTAGGCGTCGGCGAGCGGGGTGACCAGGTTGGTGGCGCCCGGGCCGGAGGTGGCCATGCAGACGCCGACCCGGCCGGTGGCCTGCGCGTACCCGGTGGCCGCGTGGCCGGCGCCCTGCTCGTGGCGGACCAGGACGTGGCGCACGCGGGAGTCGAACAGCGGGTCGTAGGCCGGCAGGATCGCCCCGCCCGGGATGCCGAACACCACCTCGACGCCGACCGCCTCGAGCGAGCGGACCAGGCTCTGGGCGCCGGTGATGCCGGTCGCGGGCTCGGCGGCGGACTCGGCGATCGAGCGGGCCGTCGTCTCGACACCGGTGAGGGCCTCGGCGGCCTCTCGGGTGGCGGACTCGCTCGGGGTGGTGGTCATGGGGGGCGTCTCCTGGGCCGGACGTGCGGGGAGGGTGCGGTCGGGTGCCTGCTCGGGCAACAAAAAACCCCTCGTGCCGCGGGCACGGAGGGGTCAGCGCGTCGGTCGGGTGACCGGCGCGCTAGGCGAGTACGAGGAGCAGGCAGGCGGAGGGCACGAGCACACTGTGCGCCTCCGCCGTCGGGACGTCAACCAACCCGTCCCACACCGTGGGACCGTGTCGGTCCGAACCTGGGACGGCGCCCGGCCCGGGCTACCGGGCGGCGACCGCTTCGGGGCCGGCGACCAGGGCCGGGTCGAACCCGTCCACCCGGGCGGGCAGGTCCGCGGCGGGCACCGGCCGGCCGATGTGCCAGCCCTGCAGGAAGCGGCAGCCCAGCGCGGCGAGCACCTCGAGCTGGGCGCGGGTCTCCACGCCCTCGGCGACGACGTCCATGCCGAGCGTGCGGCCGAGGTCGACGACGCTGCCGACCAGGGCGGCGACGCGCGGGTCGGTGTCGATGCCGGAGACGAACCCGCGGTCCATCTTCAGCACCTGCACGGGCAGCCGGGCGAGGTAGGCCAGCGACGAGTACCCCTTGCCGAAGTCGTCGAGGGAGACCACGCAGCCCAGCGCCGACAGCGCGGCGAGCTCGGCCAGCAGCCGCTCGTCGTCGTCCATGAGGACGCTCTCGGTCACCTCGACCATGAGCAGGGAGGCGGGCAGGCCGGAGCGCTCCAGCGCGCGGGTGACGTCCTCGACCAGGCAGCGGGCCTGCAGGTGGCGGACGGAGATGTTGACGCCGAGCTTGAGGTCGCGGCCGCCGGCGACGAGGCGGGCGTGCTCGGCGGTGGCGGTGGCGAGCACCCAGCGCTGCAGCGGCACGATGAGGCCGTCGTCCTCGGCCAGGCCGATGAACTCCTCCGGCGGCACCGGCCCGAGCTCGGGGTGGTCCCAGCGCACCAGCGCCTCGACGCCGAGGACCCGCCGCTCCTCCGCGCCGGCGACCGGCTGGTAGACCATCCGCAGCTCGCCGCGGGCGATCGCGCCGGGCAGGTCGCGGGCCAGCCGGCTGCGGCGGGCGGACTCCTCGACGAGGGCCTCCCCCGATGCCCGGACGCCGTTCTTGCCCTGCGCCTTGACGGTGCGCAGCGCGAGGTCGGCCTCCCGCACGGTGGCCGACGCGTCGGCGCCGGGCAGCACCTCGGTGACGCCGACGCTGGCCGACACGCGCAGCACCGGGCCCGCGGTCTCCGGCTCCCCCGGCGCGGCGTGCCGGCTCGTGCGGTCCAGCTTCGCGACCAACCGCTCGGCCAGGGCCAGCGCCTCGTCGGGGCCGCCGTCGACGACGAGGGCGAACTCGTCCCCGCCCAGGCGGGCCACCAGGTCGGTGCCGCGGGCCTCGGCGCGCAGCGTGGCCGCGACGTCGACGAGCAGCCGGTCCCCGGCGTCGTGGCCGGCGACGTCGTTGACGGCCTTGAAGCCGTCGAGGTCGACGAGCAGCACGCACGCGCGGGAGCCGCGGCCGGCGCGGGCGAGGGCGGCGTCGAGGGCGCCCATGAAGCGGGCGCGGTTGGGCAGGCCGGTGAGCGAGTCGGTGTAGGCCAGCCGCTCGAGCTCGCGGTGGCTGGCGCGGCGCTCGGTGACGTCGCGCAGGTGCAGCACCAGGCCGTCGCCGGTGCGGCGGCCGCCGGTGCGGGCCGCGCCGGACACCTCGACCTCGCGCCACGCGCCGTCGGCGGTGCGCAGCCGGCCGGTGGCGGGCAGGCCGTCGGGGGCGCCGTCGCGCAGGGCCGCGGCGACCCGGACGACGAGGTCGCGGTCCGCGGCGTGCAGCAGCCCGACGAGCAGCCGGCCGCGGAGGTCCTCCTCCGAGCGGCCGAGCTGGGCCTCCACGGCGCCGGTCGCCGACGTCACCCGGCCGGCGGCGTCGAGCTCCACGGTGACGGCGTCGCCGCTGTGCACCAGCGCGCGGAACCAGCCCTCGGTGCGCTCGAGGCGGCGGGTGAGCCGGGCCGCGTCGAGCACCCAGGACAGGGTGCGGGCGGCGGCCAGCAGCAGCAGGACGGTCGCGGCGCCGGCCTCGGCGACGTGCAGCGGCCGCCCCGCGGCGGCGCCGGCGGTCAGCCCGACCAGCGCGGCGGTGGCGGCGCCGTGGGCGAGCACGCCGCCGCGCAGGGGCAGGGCCCGCCGGCGGCCCGGCGCGGAGCCGGGGGCCGCCGGCCGGTCGGCGGCGGCCGCGCACAGCGCGGTGGCGAGCATGGCGAGCCAGGCGAGCACGGTGACCACCCCGGCGACCGGGGCGGCGCCCTCGGCGGTGCGGCCGGCCGCGCCGCCGAGGGCGACCACCGCCATCGCCACGAACGACGCGAGCAGCCAGCCGGCGGCCCGGCGGCGGTCCTCCGACACCGCGGTGAGGGTGACCAGCCCGATCCCGCACAGCGCCGCGCCCACCAGCGGGTAGCCGACGGCGATCAGGCCCTCGGCGGGGCCGCGGACGGCGGTGAGCAGGTCGGCGAGCAGGACGTCGCCGAGCAGCGCGACGGCGATGGTGACGACGAGGCCGTCGAGGACCACGCGGGTGCCCAGCCGGCGCTCGTCCCGCGGCGGGAGCAGCAGCACGGCGGCCGACACGGCGACCGGGACGGCGAGCAGCGCGGGCAGCTCCTCCACCCCGCCCGTGCCGAGGTCGCGGCCGGGCCGGGCCAGCGCGATCCCCTGGCCGAGCGCGAGCAGCGCCCCGGCGGCGGACAGCGCCTGCCACGGCCGGCGGGCGGTCCGCGGCAGGCGGGCGGCACGGCGGGCGAGGACGGCGGCGGCCGCGCCCGAGCCGAGCGCGAGCGCGGCCGGGAGCAGCCGGCCCGCGGCCTCCGCGCCCGACAGCTGCAGCGCGGTGGTGCCGGCGCCGAGGACGGCGAGCAGGACGAGGACGGCGCGGGTGGCGGCGTCAGGCACCGGAGGCCTCCCGCAGGACCGCCGGGTCGGCGGCGGCCGGGGTCTCCCCTGCCACGAGGTCGGCGACCGGGCCGGCCGACGAGCCGACCAGCCCCGGCCACAGCGCGCCGGCGTTCTCGCGCAGCACCTGCGCGAGGTCGGCGCCGGGCAGCGGGCGGGCGAGCAGGAAGCCCTGCGCGAACCCGACCCCGAGGCCGCGCAGCACGCCGAGCTGGGCCGGCGTCTCCACGCCCTCGGCGACGACGTCGAGGCCGAGCGAGCGGCCGATGGTGACCATCGACTCGCACAGCGCGCGGCTGTTGCGGTCGCGGTCGACGCGGGAGACGAACGCGCGGTCGAGCTTGACGACGTCGATGGGCAGGCGGGTGAGGTGCAGCAGCGACGAGGAGCCGGTGCCGAAGTCGTCGAGGGCCACGTGCACGCCCATCAGGCGCAGCGCCGCGATGTCGCCGTCGGCGGCGGCCCCGGCCGCGCGCACGGTGGCCTCGGTGATCTCCAGGACCAGCCGCTCGGGCTCGAGACCGGAGCAGCGCAGGGCGCCGGCGACGTCGTCGACCAGGGTGCGGGCGGCGACGTGCGCGGCGGAGATGTTCACGCCCAGCCGCAGCGGGACGCCGTCGACCGCGGGCAGCGCGGCGACGGTGGTGGCGGCCTCCAGCAGCGCCCAGCGCTGCAGGTCGGCGATCACGCCGGCGCGCTCGGCGACGGGCACGAACTCCCGCGGCGGGACCTCGCCGAGCTCGGGGTGCCGCCAGCGCAGCAGCGCCTCGACGCCGGTGACCCGCTGCTCCCCCATCGACACGATCGGCTGGAACGCCAGCCACAGCTCCCCGCGCGCGGCGGCGCCGGCGACGTCCTCGCGCAGCCGGTCGCGGCGGACGGCAGCCGCGCCGAGCTCCGGGGTCCACACGGTGGCCCGGGCCCGGCCGGAGGTGCGTGCTGCGGCGACGGCGAGCTCGGCGCGCGCGGTCAGCTCGGCGACGTCGAGGCCGTCCTCGGCGACGACGACGCCGACGTCGGCGGTGAGGTCGAAGACGCCCGCGGGTGTGGACACCGGCTGCTCCAGCACGGCCAGGCAGCGGTCGGCGAGCAGGGCGGCGGTGTCGGCGTCCCCCTCGGCGACGATGCCGAACGTGCCGCCCACCGTGCGGGCCACGACCTCCTCGCCGCGGGTGGTGGCGCGCAGCCGGCGGCCGAGCTCGACCAGGACGGTGGTGACGGTGTCGCGGCCGGCGTGCTCGCGGACGTCGTCGAGCCCGCGGACGTCGACGAGCAGCACGGCCCGGCCGGCGCCCGCGCCGGCCAGCGCGGCCTCCCAGCCGGCCCGGTTGGGCAGGCCGGTGAGGGCGTCGGTGTAGGCGACCTCGGCGAGGGCGCGCTCGCGGGCCTCGCGCTCGGTGACGTCGCGGCAGTGCAGCACGACGGAGGCGACCGCGTCCTCGGCGCGCAGGTCGGCGACGCTGGCCTCCAGGTGCCGGGTGCCGCCGTCGGCGGTCCGGACGCGGAGGGTGAGCAGGCCGGGCGCGTCCGCGGGGCCGGCGAGCAGCCGGCGCAGCGCGGCGGCGTCGGCGGGGTCGACGGTCCCGGGGCGGGCGGTGCCGCCGGTGAGCAGGTCGCGGCCGGCCAGCTCGGCGGTCGTGGTGCCGAGGAGCCCGGCCAGCGCGGGAGAGGCCCAGCCGACGCGCAGCCGGCGGTCGAGGACGAGCACCGCCTCGCGGGTGGACTGCAGGAGCTTGCGGAAGTACGCCTCGTCGGAGCGCAGGCGGGCGCCGCGCTGGTGCTCCTCGCGGGCGGTGACCCAGCGGTGCGCCGCCGACAGGGCCACGCACAGCAGCGCGCCGGCGAGGGTGACCCGGGTGGGCCGCACGCCGAACGCGAGCGGACCGACGACGACGCCGACCACGGCGACGAGCGCGAGCTGGGGCAGCACCGAGCGCAGCTGGACGGCGCGGCCGCTGGAGACGGCGGTCGGGGAGCCGGCGGCGGCGTCGCGCAGGCGGGCCAGCACGACCAGCGCCAGCCCGACGACGACGGCGATCCGGGTGGCGGCGACGAGGTGCGGCGCGCCGAGCAGCGCGGCGGAGGTGGCGGTGCCCCGGCCGAGCAGCAGCAGCACCAGGCCGCCGAGCAGCACGGCGGCCATGCCCTGGCGGTGCGCGGCGACGGAGCCGAGGACGGTGAGCGCGGCGGCCATGACCGCGCCGGTGGCGGCGACGGCGGCGCCGAGCACCAGCTGGGCGCCGACGGTCAGGGTGGCCCAGCTGTTGCCCGGGCCGACCAGCAGCAGCTGCATGACCACGACCGCGGCGGTGCCGAACAGCGCCAGCTCGAGCGAGGTGCGCGAGCAGGTGCGGCGCAGGCCGGAGCGCCCGGCCATGTGCAGCAGCGCCACGACCGTCACGGCGTAGCCGGGCACGGTCGGCAGCCAGCGCAGGACCACCTGCTGCAGGACCGTCTCCGGCTGCACGACCGCGCCGACCGCGAGCGCGAGGACGGGGAACAGCGGGGCGAGGGCGAGCAGCCGCCACGGCCGGTCGCCGGCCGCGCCCGAGCGGCTCGTCGCGAACAGCACGGCCGCCGTCGCCACCCCGGCGAGGGCGGCGACGGCGTCCCCGAGAGGCGTCAGCGACGGGACGAGCGCGGCGAGCACGCACGCCGCCGCGGCGGGCACGGCAGCCGCGAGCAGCCACCTGGTCCGTCTGTCCACACCCCGGGTGTCGGCACCCGGGGCGCGCCGGAACAGCGCGGCGCGGTCCCGCTCACCCCATCGGGGGGACTCCCCCGGGCGTCAGCCGCAGATGGCGCCGTTCGCCGCGGAGCCGACGAGCTTGGCGTACTTGCCGAGGACCCCGGTGGTGTAGCGCGGGGGCAGCGGCTGCCAGTCCTGGCGGCGCCGGGCGAGCTCGTCGTCGTCGACCAGGAGGTCCAGCGTGCGGGCGGCGAGGTCGAGCCGGATGCGGTCGCCGTCGCGCACGAACGCGATGGGGCCGCCGTCGGTGGCCTCGGGCGCGACGTGGCCGACGCACAGGCCGGTGGTGCCACCGGAGAAGCGGCCGTCGGTCAGCAGCAGGACGTCCTTGCCCAGGCCCGCGCCCTTGATGGCGCCGGTGACGGCGAGCATCTCGCGCATGCCGGGGCCGCCGCGGGGCCCCTCGTAGCGGATGACGACGACGTCGCCGGCCTGCAGCGTGCCCTCGGTGACGGCGTCCATGGCGCCCTGCTCGCCGTCGAAGACGCGCGCGGTGCCCTCGAAGACCTCGGCGTCGAAGCCGGCGGACTTGACCACCGCGCCCTCCGGCGAGAGCGAGCCGCGCAGGATGGTGAGGCCCCCGGTCTTGTGGATGGGGTTCTCCATCGCGTGCACGATCGTGCCGTCGAGGTCCGGCGGGGCGATCTCGGCGAGGTTCTCGGCCATCGTCCTGCCGGTCACGGTGAGCGCGTCGCCGTGCAGCAGGCCGGCGTCGAGCAGTGCCCGCAGGACCACCGGGACGCCGCCGACGCGGTCGATGTCGGTCATGACGAACCGGCCGAAGGGCTTGACGTCGGCGAGGTGCGGGGTGCGGTCGCCGATCCGGTTGAAGTCGTCGAGCGTGAGGTCGACCCGCGCCTCGTGCGCGATGGCCAGCAGGTGCAGGACGGCGTTGGTGGAACCGCCGAGCGCCATGACGACGGTGATGGCGTTCTCGAACGCCTCCTTGGTCATGATCTGGCGGGCGGTGATGCCCTTGCGCAGGAGGTTGACCACGGCCTCGCCGGAGGCGACGGCGAACGCGTCGCGGCGGCTGTCGGGGGCCGGCGGGGCGGCGCTGCCGGGCAGCGCCATGCCGAGCGCCTCGGCCACGCTGGCCATGGTGTTGGCGGTGTACATGCCGCCGCAGGAACCCATGCCGGGGCAGGCGGCCTTCTCGACGGCGGCCAGCTCCTCCTTCGTGATCAGCCCGCGGGCGCAGGCGCCGACGGCCTCGAAGACGTCGATGATCGTGAGGTCGTCGCGGTCGCCGAGCTTCCCGGGCAGCGTCGAGCCGGAGTAGAGGAAGACGCTCGCGAGGTCGAGCCGCGCGGCGGCCATGAGCATGCCGGGCAGCGACTTGTCACAGCCGGCGAGCAGCACCGAGCCGTCGAGCCGCTCGGCGAACATGACGGTCTCCACCGAGTCGGCGATGACCTCGCGGCTGACCAGCGAGGCGCGCATGCCCTCGTGGCCCATCGAGATGCCGTCGGAGACGGAGATGGTGCCGAACTCCAGCGGGAACCCGCCGGCGGCGTGCACGCCCTCCTTGGCCCGCTTGGCCAGCCGGTCGAGCGAGAGGTTGCAGGGGGTGATCTCATTCCAGGACGAGGCGACGCCGATCTGCGGCTTCTCCCAGTCGTCGTCGCCCATCCCGACGGCGCGCAGCATCGCGCGGGCCGGGGCCCGGGTGATGCCGTCGGTCACCTCGCGGCTGCGCGGCTTGACGTCGGCGGTGGTGCGGGGCTCGTCCACGGTGGTCACGGACGACGAGGGTAGGCGCGTTGCGGGGGCCGTCCCAGACGCCGCTGATACTGGTACCGCCACCACCACCGAGGAGCGCCCGTGTCCGCCACCGCCCGTCGCGAGCTCGCCGACTTCCTCCGCTCGCGCCGCGCCCAGCTCGACCCCCGCGACACCGGGCTGCCCGCCGGTGGCGCCCGGCGCACGCCGGGCCTGCGCCGGGAGGAGGTCGCGCTGCTCTCGGGGGTCAGCTCCACCTGGTACACGTGGCTGGAGCAGGGCCGCGACATCCGGCCCTCCCGGCAGGTGGTCGACGCGCTGGCCGCCACCCTGCGGATGACGGCGGCCGAGCACGGCTACGTGCTGCGGCTGACCGGCCACGGCGGCGCCGCCCCCGAGCCGGGCGACGGCATGCCCGGGCACGTGCAGCGGCTGCTCGACGCGCTGGGCCCCTCCCCCGCCTACGCCATCACCGCCGACTGGACGATCGCCGGCTGGAACCGCGCCTACGAGCGCCTCTACCCGGGCGTCGCCGCCGTCGCCCCGGCCGAGCGGAACCTGCTCTGGCTGGTCTTCACCGACCCGGCCGTGCGGGCACTGCTCGGTGACTGGGACACCGACAGCCGCCGGTTCCTCGCCCAGTTCCGCGCCGAGGTGGGGCCGCGGCTGGCCGACCCGCCGGTGGTCGACCTGGTCACCCGGCTGGAGGCGGCGAGCCCCGCGTTCCGCGCCGGCTGGGCCAGCCACGACGTCGACCGGTTCACCTCCGCAGAACGGCGCTTCGAGCACCCGGAGGTCGGCACGCTGCTGCTCGAGCACCACCAGCTCGCGCCGTCCGACGCGCCCGGGCTGCAGGTCGTCGTCTACACCGCGGTAGCGGGCAGCGGGACGGCCGCGCGGCTGGCGTGGCTCGCCGGTCAGGCCGCCGGCGGCTGAGGCACCTCGAAGCGGCCGCCGGACCATCCGGCCAGCCGCGGCAGGTCGCGGGCGCGCAGCACCGGCAGCCGCACCTCGCCGCCGCCTCGGGTGACCAGCCGCAGCCGCGCGTTGCGCACGACGCGGATGCCGGCCAGGTCGTCCCACGGCACGCGGCGCTGCCCGAGCAGCCCGCGGGTGGTGATGGCCTCGTCGTCCACGTCGACGCCGACCCGCAGCACCCACACCGCGGCGGCCAGCGGCGCCAGCAGGACCAGGGCCGCCAGGGGCGAGGCGGAGGCGAAGGGCAGCACGCAGACGGCGAGGAAGACGACGGGGAGCAGTGCGACCCGGCTCAGCCGCATCCGCGCATGGACAGCCACGTCCGTCGATGATCCCTCAGTAGTCGCCGACGACATCGGCCAGCGGCTCCCCGGCCAGCACCCGCCGCAGCTGCGCGAGGACGGTCTCCTGCGCGCGGGCCCGCGTCTGCGGCACCGCGCCGCCCACGTGCGGGGTGAGCAGGAGGCCCGGCGCCGACCACAGCGGGTGGCCCTCGGGCAGCGGCTCGGGCTCGGTGACGTCGAGGGCGGCGCGCAGCCGGCCGGAGGTGAGCTCGGCGACCAGCGCGTCGGTGTCCACGACCACCCCGCGCGCGGCGTTGACCAGCAGCGCGCCGTCCTGCATCGCGGCGAGGAACGCGGCGTCGACCATGCCGGTGGTCTCGGCGGTGACCGGGACGATGAGCACGACGACGTCGGCCGACGGCAGCAGGTCGGGCAGCTCGCCGGTGCCGTGGACGCCGTCGCGGGCGGTGCGGCCGACGTAGGTGAGCTCGGCGTCGAAGCCGGACATCATGGCGCCGATCCGGCGGGCGATGTCGCCGGCGCCGACGACGAGCACCCGCGCGCCGACCAGGGATCGGTACGTCCGGGGCGCCCAGCGGCCGGCGTCCTGCGCGCGGACGAATTCCGGCAGGCCGCGCTGCGCGGCGAGGGTGGCGGCGAGCACCCACTCCGCCGTCGACGGCGTGTGCGCGCCGCGGGCGTTGCACAGGACGACGCCGTCGGGCAGCCGGCCGGTGAACCGCTCGGCGCCGGCGCTGAGCAACTGCACCAGGCGCAGCCCGGGCAGCGCGGCGAGGAACGCCTCGTCCGGCTGCGCGCCGCCGAAGGCGGGGACCCACACCCGCGCGGTGGCGGCCTCGCCGCTCGGCGGGCCGTCGTCGGGGGTCACGTGGGCGCGCACGCGCGGGTCCAGGGCCGCGACGGCGTCGGCCATCTCGGGCGAGGGCACGAGCACGGTCAGCGTCTCGTCGGGACCGGCGATGTCGGTGCCGCGGATCTCGGGGGCCACGGGACCCGAGCGTAGGCAGCCGCTCTGCCCGCTCGGACCGTGCCCGCTCGGACCGTGCCCGGCCGTACTGTGGGTCGGGTGAGGCGGCAGCGGGGGCGGCGGGCGGCCGGCGCCGCGTGCGCGGTGGCCCTGACCCTGGTCCTCGCCGGCTGCGGCGAGGAGGGCTACGAGCCCAGCGGCCCTTTCCGGCCACTGCCGGAGGGCGCGCCCCCGGAGGTCGGCCCGCCCACGGAGTCCTCCCCCGCCCCGGCGCCCGGCGACCCCGCCGACCCCGGCTCCGGCCAGACCGGTGGCGACCCCAACGTCGTCGCCACCGGGCTCACCGTGCCCACCGGCCTGGTCGTGCTGCCCGACGGCAGCGCGGTGGTCGGCGAGCGGGAGACCGGCCGGCTGCTGCAGGTCTTCCCCGACCGCTCGCCGGCCCGTGAGCTGATGGTGCTGCCGGGCGTCGACACCGGCGGCGACGGCGGCCTGCTGGGCCTCGCGCTCTCGCCCACCTTCGACGAGGACGGGCTGTTCTACGCCTACGTGTCGACGGCGACGGACAACCGCGTCGTCCGCTTCCCGATCGGCGGCACCCCGAACCCGGTGTTCACCGGCATCCCGCGCGGCGAGACGCACAACGGCGGCGGGCTGGCGTTCAGCAGCGACGGCACGCTGCTCGTGGGCACCGGCGACACCGGCAACCCGGCGCTCGGGCAGGACCCGGCGTCGCTGGGCGGCAAGGTGCTGCGCATCGACGTCTTCGGGAGGCCGGCCAACGCCGCCGGGCCGGTGTTCAGCAGCGGCTTCGCCGACGTCACCGCGGTCTGCCCGACCGCCGACGTGCCGTCGACGGTCTACGCCGTCGACGAGTCGGCGGCCGGCCCGGACGAGCTCAACGAGCTGTCGGAGGGCACCGACCACGGCTGGCCGACCGCCGGCGACGGCACGATCGAGCCGGTGTTCGAGGTGGACAACGCCGCGGGCGGGCTCGGCGGCTGCGCGGCGGCCGGCACCACGGTGTTCCTCGGCGCCCTCGACGGGCAGCAGGTGACCGTCGTCCAGGTCGACGGCGAGGGCACCGTCAGCGAGGAGCCCGAGCAGCTGCTCCCCGGGCGCTACGGCCGGCTGCGCACCGTCGTCCTCGACGGCGAGGGCGCGCTGTGGATCACCACGTCCAACCGCGACGGGATCGGGACGCCCGCCGAGGACGACGACAAGGTGCTGCGCATCCTGCCGCCGTCCTCGACCGGCAACTCCCCGTTGTGACGCGGGGGAGCTAGCTCCCCCTCACCCGCTCCTCGAGCATCCGGCGCACGGTGGCGGCGTCGGCCTTGCCGCGGGTGGTCTTCATGACCGCGCCCACGAGCGCCCCGAGCGCCTGCACCTTCCCGCCGCGCACCTTCTCCACGACGTCGGGTGCGCCGGCGATCGCGGCGTCGACGGCGGCGACCAGCTCGTCGGACTCCCCCATGACCGCCAGGCCGCGGGCCTCGACGACGGCGCGCGGGTCGCCCTCGCCGGCCAGGACGCCGTCGAGCGCCTGCCGGGCCAGCTTGTCGTTGATCGTCCCCTCGGCCACCAGCGCGGTCAGCTCGGCCACCTGGGCCGGGGTGACAGCGAGGTCGGCGAGTTCCACGCCGGCGTCGTTGGCCCGGCGGGCGAGCTCGCCCAGCCACCACTTGCGGGCGTCGGCGGCCGTGGCGCCGGCGGCGACGGTCTGCTCGACCAGCCCGAGCGCGCCCGCGTTGACCAGCCAGGTCATCTCGGTGGCCGACAGCTGCCACTCCTCCTGCAGCCGGCGGCGGCGCGCGGCCGGCAGCTCGGGCAGGCCGGCCGCCAGCTTCTCGATCCACTCGGCGTCGGGCGCCAGCGGCACGAGGTCGGGCTCGGGGAAGTACCGGTAGTCGGTGGCCTCCTCCTTGCTCCGCCCGGACGAGGTGCTGCCGGTGTCCTCGTGGAAGTGCCGGGTCTCCTGCACGACCCGACCGCCGGCGTCGAGCACGGCGGCCTGGCGACGCATCTCGTAGCGCACGGCCCGCTCCACCGACCGCAGCGAGTTGACGTTCTTCGTCTCGGTGCGGGTGCCCCACTCGAGGCTGCCGGTCGGCGCGAGCGAGGTGTTGACGTCGCAGCGCAGGCTGCCCTGCTCCATCCGGACGTCGGAGGCCCCGAGCGCCTGGATGATCTCGCGCAGCTCGGTGACGTAGGCGCGGGCGACCTCGGGGGCCTTGGCGCCGGCGCCGGCGACCGGGCGGGTGACGATCTCCACGAGCGGGATGCCGGCGCGGTTGAAGTCGACCAGCGAGTGGTCGGCGCCGTGGATGCGGCCGGTGGCGCCGCCGACGTGCAGGTTCTTGCCGGTGTCCTCCTCGAGGTGCACCCGCTCGATCTCCACGCGGTAGGTCTCGCCGTCGACCTCGACGTCGAGGTGCCCCGCGGTGCACAGCGGCTCGTCGTACTGGCTGGTCTGGAAGCCCTTCGGGATGTCCGGGTAGAAGTAGTTCTTCCGGGCGAAGCGCGACCAGGACGCGATCCGGCAGCCCAGCGCCAGGCCGATCCGGATGGTCGACTCGACGGCGGCGGCGTTGGCCACCGGCAGCGAGCCGGGCAGGCCGAGGCACACCGGGCACGTCTGGGTGTTGGGCTCGGCGCCGAACGTCGTCGAGCAGCCGCAGAACATCTTCGACTCGGTGCCCAGCTCGACGTGGGTCTCCAGGCCGATGACCGGCTCGTACCGGGTGAGGACGTCGTCGAACTCGACCAGGGTCTCGCTGCGGGTCTCGGTCACGGGGTGGGGTCTCCCTTCGGGGCGGTGCTGCGCCCGGTCAGCCAGGCGCCGACGCCGGTCAGCAGCCCCAGGACGATGAAGACGGCGAACACCGCGCGGCCGGTGGTCAGCCAGAGCACGAGCCCGGCGAGGACGACGAACGCGGTCAGGCCCCAGGCGGCCTTGAGCGCGCCGTTCACGCGGCACGCTCCACGAGGCGGTCGGTGAGGGGCGCGCCCAGGGCGGCCTCGACGGCGGCGGCGACCCGGTAGCAGCGGTCGTCGGCCAGCGCGGGCGCCATGACCTGCAGGCCCACCGGCAGGCCGTCGGACAGGCCGCACGGCACCGAGATGGCCGGGACGCCGGCGAGGCTGGCCGGCAGCGTGCACAGGTCGGCGGCGTACATGGCCAGCGGGTCGTCGACGCGGGCGCCGATCGGCCAGGCCACGGTCGGGCTGGTGGGGCTGACCAGGACGTCGACGCCGCCGTCGAACGCGGTGGTGAAGTCGCGGTTGATCAGCGTGCGCACCTTCTGCGCCTGCCCGTAGTAGGCGTCGTAGTAGCCGGCCGACAGCGCGTAGGTGCCGAGGATGATCCGGCGCTTCACCTCGGGGCCGAAGCCCTGCTCGCGGGTGAGCGCCATGACCTCGTCGACGTCGCGGCTGCCGTCGTCGCCCACGCGGATGCCGAACCGCATGCCCTCGAAGCGGGCCAGGTTGGACGACGCCTCGCTCGGCGCGATCAGGTAGTACGCCGGCAGCGCCAGCCCGAACGACGGGCAGGACACCTCGCGCACCTCGGCGCCGGCGGCCTCGAGCAGCGCGACCGCCTCGGCGAACCGGTCGAGCACGCCCTGCTCGTAGCCCTCACGGGCGCCCTCGCCGCCGAGCTCGCGGACGACGCCGACGCGCAGGCCGGCCAGGTCGCCGGTGGCGCCGCGGCGGGCCGCCTCGACGACGGTGGGCACGGGCGCCTCGATGCTCGTGGAGTCGCGCGGGTCGTACCCGCCGATCGCCTCGTGCACCAGGGCGGCGTCCATGACCGTGCGGGCCATCGGGCCGGCCTGGTCGAGGCTCGAGGAGAACGCGATGAGGCCGTAGCGCGACACCGAGCCGTAGGTCGGCTTGTGCCCCACGAGCCCGGTGACGGCGGCCGGCTGGCGGATCGAGCCGCCGGTGTCGGTGCCGAGCGCGAGGGGTGCCAGGTGCCCGGCGACGGCGGCGCTGGACCCGCCCGAGGAGCCGCCGGGGATCCGGTCGTGGTCCCAGGGGTTGCGGGTGGGCCGGTAGGCCGAGTTCTCGGTGGAGGACCCCATGGCGAACTCGTCCATGTTGGTCTTGCCGAGCATCACCGTGCCGGCGTCCTGCAGCCGGGTGGCGACGGTGGCCGAGTACGGCGGGCGCCAGCCCTCGAGGATCCTCGAGCCGCTGGTGGTGGGCACGCCCTCGGTGACGAAGACGTCCTTGAGCGCCACGGGGATGCCGGCCAGGCCGGTCCCGGCGGTGCCGGAGGCGTCGATCTCGGCGGCCCGGGCGAGCGCGGCGTCGTCGTCGACGAAGAGGTAGGCGCCGAGGGCGCCGTCCTGGGCGGCGATGCGGTCGAGGTGCGCGCGGGTGACCTCGACGGCGGAGGTCTCGCCGGCGGCCAGCGCCGCCTGGAGTTCGACGGCGGTGAGGGCGGTGAGGTCGCTCACTCCTCCTCCCCCAGGATGCGCGGGACGCGGAAGCGGTCGTCCTCGGCGGCGGGGGCGCCGGCCAGGACGACGTCGCGGGGCAGGCTCGGGGTGGCGACGTCGGCCCGCAGGACGTTGGTCAGCGGGACGGCGTGCGTGGTGGGGGCGACGTCGCCGGCGTCGGCGCGCTGCACCTGGGCCACCGCGTCGAGCACCGCCCCGAGCTGGCCCGCGAAGCGGTCGAGCTCCTCGTCGGTGACGGCGAGCCGGGCCAGTCGCGCGAGGTGCGCGATGTCCTGGCGGCCGAGGGCGGGCGTCGCCCCGCGGTCGGGGGTGGACTCGGTGCTCATGCTGGGGCGGGACTCCTGTCGTCGGCGCCGCGCCGGCGCCAGGGACGCAACCCGGTCAGCGTACGCGGGCCCGGTCGGGCCGCTCCGACCGCGGACGGGACGCATCCCACGCCGCGGTCCCCGCGTCGCACCTCGACCGCGGGCCCGGGCATGGGGGAAGCTGCCTACCCGATCGACGCGGATCGTCCCGCACCTCGACGTCGTCAGCGGAGGAACCGTGTCCTATCTCCTGCGGCTGGTGGTCCCCGACCGCCCCGGTCTGCTGGGGGCCGTCGCGACCGCGCTCGGCACCGCGGGGATCGACATCGTCTCCGTCGACGTGCTCGAGCGCGGGGGCGGCGTCGCCGTCGACGACATCGTCGTCGACCTGCCGCCCGACCGGCTCCCCGACAGCCTGATCACCGCCGCGCAGGCGGTGCCCGGCGTCCAGGTGGAGTCGCTGCGGCCCTTCGCCGGCCCGCTGGACACCCACCGCGAGCTCGACCTGCTCGAGGCGCTCGCGCGCGCCGCCGAGGGCACCGCGGTGAAGCTGCTGGCCGCCGAGATGCCGCGGGTCTTCCACGCCGGGTGGGCTGCGGTGCTGCAGGCCTCCGGCGACGGCTCGGCCGTGGTGCTGGCCGCCTCCGACGCCGCGCCGGCCCTGGAGGGGATGGCGCTGCCGTGGCTGCCGCTGTCCTCGCCGCTGCTGCTGCCCAGCGAGGACGACTGGGTGCCCGAGCGCTGGCAGGAGATGGCGATCGAGATGATGGCCGCCCCCTTCGGCGCGCCCGACACGGCCGTGCTGCTGGGACGGTCGGGCGGGCCGGCGTTCCGCCGCTCGGAGCTGCTGCGGCTCACGCACCTGACGGGCATCGCGACGTCCGTCGCGCACTTGCCGCCCGCCTGACCTGCGGGTTCGCCTGTCCACAGGCCTTGTCCGCCATCTGCTTCGAACGTATGATCGAACGCGTGACGACGGTCCTACCCGCTGCGGCGCCCGCGCCGCCGGTCGGGTGGGCGCGGGGTCCGCTGGGGCTGGTGCAGGCCGCCGATCGTGAGGTGTCGCGGCAGTCGGCGCTGCGCTACCGGGCGGTGGCGGCGTTCGCGCTGTCCCGTCCGGCGTCGGCCGATCGGCCGCAGGGCACGCGGGGGGCGATGGCGGCCGAGCGGTGGGCGGTGCGGCCGGAGCTGCTGCGGTCGGTGAGCGAGTGGGCCACCCAGGAGCTGTGCGTGGCGCTGTCGCTGACGTCGACGGCGGCCGAGGCGCTGCTGGTGCGGTCGCTGACCCTGGTGCACCGGCTGCCGGCGACGCTGGACGCGCTGGAGGCCGGGGCGGTGCACGCCGGTCACGTGAGCGCGCTGGTCGACCACGTCGCCCCGGTCGCCGACGACACGGTGCGCGCGGCGTTGGAGCGGGACCTGCTGGCCTGGGCGTGCCGCCGGGGGACGGTGTGCACGCCGGCGCAGCTGCGGGACAAGGCCCGCCGGGAGGTGCTCGAGCGCAAGGCCCGCTCCGCGGCCGACGACCTCGCCCGGGCGGTCACGCGGCGCGGCCTGTCCTGCCGCCCCGACAGCTGCGACGGGATGAGCGTGGTCTCCGCCCTGCTGACCACCCCGGAGGCCGCCGCGTTGATGGCGGCGCTCGGTGCCTACGCCGACGCGCTCCCCGACGACGGGCGCGCCCGCGGGCAGAAGATGGCCGACGCCCTGCTCGACCTGGTGCTGCGCCCCGGGCAGAACGGGCTGTCCCCGGTCCAGGTGGTCCTCACCGTCGTGGCGCCGGTCGGGGCGCTGCTGGGCGGGGACCAGCCGTGCGAGATCGACGGCCAGGTCGTCCCCGCCGAGGTCGTCCGCTCCCTGCTCGCCGCCCTCACCGGTGTACGCGTCACCGCAGCGACCGAGGACCGCGCGCCCGCCGACACCGCGCCCGAGGACACCGTCCCCTCCGACGCCTGCGCCGCGTCGGAGGACGAGGGGACCACCGCGCCGGCATCCGCGGGCGAGACGACCCCGGACGCCGGGACCACGGACGACAGCGCCGGAACCGCGACCGCCACCGGCGGCGTGAGCCTCGTCAAGGGCGAGGACCCGCTGCGCGGCCTGAGCGACGCGGACATCGCCCAGCACGTCGGCGAGATGGAGGCCGATGCCGCCTGGTGGGCGCAGATCGAACGCCGCGTCGCCACCGGCGAGCTCTACGCCGACCTCGACCCCGCCTTCGACGACGACCCGGGGTCACCACCCGGCTGGCCACCACCGTGGGACGACCCCGGCCTCGACCCCGACCACGATGATCCGGCCGATCCCGGCTCCCACACCCCGCCGGCACGAAAACCTGTGCCCGACGGGTGGTGGGCGCGCGCCGACGAGGCGGTGACCGCTGCCGGTTCCGCGCTGCTCGCCGCGCAGGAGGCGGTCGGCCACGCCCGCCGCCTGGTGGCCACCGCCGAACGCGCCGACGCGAGCGATGAGACCGCCTGGGCGGACGGTCCGGCCGGCCGCGTGACCGCGGCGGCCGACGCCCTGGACGCACTGGCAGCGGCCACCGACGACACCCGCCTGGACCTGGCGGACCTCCTCGATCGCACCACGGGCGGCGGGCTCGCCGACCGGCCGCGGATCGCGGTCACCGACGCCCTCACCGGCGCCCTCCTGGCCCTCACCGACCTGCCCGCACTCCGCCGCACCGCCCGCGCCGGCACCGGCCTCGCCGCACCCGGGGAGACCGACGGCTACCGGCCCGGCGCCGCCCTCGACCGGCACGTCCGCGCCCGCGACCGCCGCTGCCGCTTCCCCGGCTGCCGCCGACCCGTCCCCAAGACAGGCGAGCTCGACCACGCCACCCCCTGGCCCCTCGGCGCCACCTCCGCGGCCAACCTGACCGGCTTCTGCACCGGCCACCACCGCGGCAAGCACCAGGCCGCCGGCTGGACCCACACACTCGCCCCCGACGGCACCCTCGCCGTCACCACCCCCAGCGGCCTGACGGCGACCACGCAGCCGCCGCCCTGGTGAGAGGCCCGGGCCCACCCGAAAAGCGCTCGCACCCCACCGCGACACGGGGGCACGGTGGCCGGCATGGCCGTCGACCACTTCGCCGGGCCCGTCGCCGAGCACTACGACGAGTCCTCCGCCGGGATGTCCGATCCCGCGGTGGTCGACCCCGCGGTCGACCTGCTCGCCGACCTGGCCGGCGACGGCGCGGCGCTCGAGTTCGGCATCGGCACCGGCCGGCTCGCCCTCCCGCTCAGCGCTCGCGGCGTCCCCGTCCACGGCATCGACCTCTCCCCCGACATGCTCGCCCGGCTGCGCGCCAAGCCCGGCGCCGAGCGGATCGGCGTCACGGTCGGCGACTTCGCCACCACCCGGGTCGAGGGCACCTTCACGCTCGCCTACCTGGTGTTCAACACGGTGATGAACCTGACCACCCAGGACGAGCAGGTCGCCTGCTTCGCCAACGCCGCGCACCACCTCGCGCCGGGCGGGCACTTCGTCGTCGAGGTCGGCGTCCCGGACCTGCAGCGGCTGCCGCCCGGCGAGCGCGCCCGGCCGTTCCACGTCTCGGCGGACCGGCTCGGCTTCGACGAGTACGACGTCGCCGAGCAACGGCTGGTCTCGCACCACGTCACGCTCACCGGCCTCCGCCCCGAGGCGCGCGCCATCCCGTTCCGCTACGTCTGGCCGGCCGAGCTCGACCTCATGGCCCGGCTCGCCGGCCTCGTACCAGCCGTCCGCTGGGAGGACTGGCACCGCCGGCCCTTCACCTCGGACAGCCGCGCGCACGTGTCCGCGTGGCGGAGGCCCGGGTGAGGAGGGGTCAGCCGCGCGGCGAGGTCACCTTCTCCGCCGAGATCCGCACCAGCAGGCGCACCTGGTCCCGGCCGCCGAACCACGGGTACGGCCCGCCGATGTAGCGCTGCGCGAGCTCGTCGATGTGCTCGCGCGCCCCCTCCTCGGTCACCTCCACGACCCGGCCGCGCACCTCGAAGTAGCGGCTCGGGTCGTCGGGGTCGGCCACGTTGAGCGACACCCGCGGGTCCCGCTCGACGTTGCGCACCTTCTGGTGCCCCCGGACGGTGTTGATCAGGACGTCGCGCCCGTCGGTGTCGACCCAGGTCTGCGTCAGCTGCGGCGACCCGTCGGGCATGAGCGTCGCGAGGAAGCAGGGGCTGGGACGGCGGAGCAGGTCGAGCAGGGCGTCGGGCAGCGACACGCGAGGTCCTTCCGGAGCGGGTGGACCCGGCCCCTACCCCCGGGCCAGGCCTCCCCGAACGCGCACGGACGGCGGACGCGTCACTCCTCCGCCGGCTCGCTCCCGTCGCCGATCGTGGCCACCGCGCGGGCCGCCTCCGGGCCCTCGTCGAGCAGCACCCGCAGGCCGTCGTCGTCGAGGATCGGCGCCTTCACCTGCACGGCCTTGTCGTACTTGCTGCCCGGGTCGGCGCCGACCACCACGAACCCGGTCTTCTTCGACACCGAGCCGGTCACCTTGCCGCCGCGCTCCTGCACCGCCGCGATCGCCTGGTCGCGGGACAGGTCGCGCAGCGAGCCCGTGATCACCACGGTGACGCCGGTGAGCGGCCCGGGCGGGGCGTCCTCCCCCGCGTCGGCCAGCCGCACCCCCGCGCGCCGCCACTTCTCCACGACACCGAGGTGCCAGTCGACGGCGAACCAGTCGCGCACCGAGCGGGCGATCGTCGGCCCGACGCCGTCGGCCGCGGCCAGCTCCTCCTCCGTGGCGGCCATGATCCGGTCCAGCGAGCGGAAGTCGCGGGCCAGCGCCTGCGCCGCCGTCGGGCCCACGTGCCGGATCGACAGCGCCACCAGCACCCGCCACAGCGGCACGTCCTTGCGCGCCTGCAGGTTGGTGAGCAGACGCTGCCCGTTCGCCGACAGCGTCCCGTCCTTCTTGGTGAAGAAGGCGGTGCGGCGCAGCTTGTCCTCGGTGAGGTCGAAGACATCGCCCTCGTCCTCCAGCAGGTGCTCGGCGAGCAGCGCGATGGCCGCCTCGTAGCCCAGCACCTCGATGTCGAAGGCCCCGCGCCCGGCCACGTGGAAGACGCGCTCCCGCAGCTGGGCGGGGCACGAGCGGGCGTTCGGGCAGCGGATGTCGGCGTCGCCCTCCTTCTCGTGCCGCAGCTCGGTGCCGCACTCGGGACAGTGGGTCGGCATGACGAACTCGCGCTCGTCGCCGGTGCGCGCGGCGACCACCGGCCCGAGGATCTCCGGGATCACGTCGCCGGCCTTGCGCAGGACGACGGTGTCGCCGATGAGCACCCCCTTGCGCTTCACCTCGCCGGCGTTGTGCAGCGTGGCCAGCTGCACCGTGGACCCGGCCACCTTGACCGGCTCCATGTAGCCGAACGGCGTCACCCGCCCGGTGCGCCCGACGTTGACCCGGATGTCGAGGAGCTTGGTCGTCGCCTCCTCCGGCGGGTACTTGAACGCGATCGCCCACCGCGGCGCCCGCGCCGTCGACCCCAGCCGCCGCTGCAGCGCCACCTGGTCGACCTTGACGACGACGCCGTCGATCTCGTGCTCCACCGAGTGCCGCTGCTCGCGGTAGCGCTCGACGTAGGCCCACACCGCCTCGAGGTCGCCGACCACCTCGTACCGGCTGCTCACCGGCAGCCCCAGCGCGCGCAGCCGCTCGTAGGCCTCCGACTGCCGCTCCGGCTCGAAACCGCGCCGCGCGCCCAACCCGTGCACCACCAGGCGCAGCGGCCGGGACGCGGTGATCCGCGGGTCCTTCTGCCGCAGGGAGCCCGCGGCGGCGTTGCGCGGGTTGGCGAACGGCGCCTTGCCCTGCTCGACCATCCCGGCGTTGACGTCGGCGAAGCCCTCGATCGGGAAGTAGATCTCCCCGCGCACCTCGAGCAGCTCGGGCAGGTCGTTCCCGGCCAGCTGCTGCGGCACGTCGGCCATCGTGCGGACGTTCGCCGTCACGTCCTCGCCGGTGGTCCCGTCGCCGCGGGTGGCCGCGCGCACCAGCCGGCCGTTCTCGTACACCAGCGCCACCGCGACGCCGTCGACCTTCAGCTCGCACAGCCAGCTCACGCCCGCCCCGGCGTCGCGGGTGACCCGGCCGGCCCACGCCGACAGCTCGTCGCTGTCGAAGACGTTGTCCAGGCTCTGCATCCGCTCCAGGTGCTGCACCGGCGCGAAGGTGGCCGTGAACCCGCCGTTGACCTTCTGGCTCGGCGAGTCGGGCGTGACCAGCGCCGGGTGCGCGGCCTCGATCCCCTTGAGCTCGGCCATCAGCTCGTCGTACTGCCCGTCGCTGACCAGCGGCTCGTCGCGCACGTAGTACGCGAACGCGTAGCGGTCGAGCTCCTCGGAGAGGTCGCGGTGGCGGGTGCGGGCGTCGTCGGGGACCTGCGTGAGGTCCTCCCGGTCGGCGACCGCGGCGACCTGCGGGGCGTCCAGCTCGGCGTCCGTGCTCACGCCGGAGACGGTATCCGCCGCCTCCGACGGCGAACCGGTCGTTCCCCTGGCCGGGTCACCACCGGGTCACCACCGAGGTCACTCCGGCAGCAGGTACCGCGCCGCCTCGCGCACGTGCGTCATCGCCGCCCGGGCGTACGCCGGCGAGGCGCCCGCCAGGCCGCAGGACGGCGTGAGCGTCACCGCCGCGTGCAGGTCGTCGGCGGGGAAGCCGAGCTCCCGCCACCACGCCCGCAGCCGCGACGCCGTCGCCTTGGCCTGCGGCAGCGCGGTGTCGGTACCGGGGACGACGCCGGGCAGCAGGTGGACGCCGGCGTCGACGGCGGTGCCGAGCGCGTCGAGGTCCTGCACGAGGCCCAGGTCGAACGACAGCCCGGCGGCACCGGCCGCGCGCAGCAGGTCCAGCGGCACCCGCGGCGCGCAGCAGTGCACGACCACCGGCCCGGGCAGCGCGCCGACCACCGCCCCGAGCTCCGCCTCGACGTCGGGCGCGGCCACCGCGGGCAGCCGGCCGAAGCCGCTCGCCGTGGGCAGCGCGCCCTGCAGCACCGCGGGCAGCGACGGCTCGTCGAGCTGGACGACGACCTGCGCGCCGGGCACCCGGGCGCGCACCGCGGCCACGTGCGCAGCGATCCCCTCGGCCAGCGACTGGCCCAGGTCGCGGCGCGCGCCGGGGTCGACGACGGCCCGCTCTCCGCGCTCGCGCTCGAGCGAGGCGGCCAGCGTCCACGGGCCCGCGGCCTGCACCTTGAACGGCCCGCGGTGGCCCTCGGCGACGTCGTGCAGGGCGTCGAGGTCGCGGGCCAGGAGCTCCTGCGCCCGGCGCAGGTCCACGCCGCCGCGCGGCACCAGCCGCCAGCCGGCCGGCGTCAGGTCGACGGCGAGGTCGACGAGCAGCCCGGCGCTGCGCCCGACCAGGTCGGCGCCGGGCCCGCGGGCCGGCAGCTCGGGCAGGTGCGGCTGGCCGGGCAGCTCGCCGAGCACCACCCGCAGCGCCTCGGCCGGGTCGGTGCCGGGCAGCGACCCGATCCCCGTGGCCCCGCCCCAGGTCATCGGCTCCGTCACGCGAGGACCGTCCCCTGGCCGAGCACCAGGTCGCCGCGCACCGGGTCGGGCGCGTACAGCACGGCCGACTGGCCGGGCGCCACCCCGCGCTGCGACTCCGCCAGCGCGATCACCAGCCCGCCGTCCGCCCCCGCGGTGACCTCGCAGGCCACCGGGGCGGAGTGCGCCCGCAGCTGCACCTCGGCGCGCAGCGGCAGCGCCGGCGGCCCGGCGGTCCACGTGGGCGGCCCGGTGCGGACGACGTCGACCCCGGCGAGCTCCGCCGTCCCCACGGTCACCGTGCGGGTGACCGGCTCGATCGACAGCACGTACCGCGGCCGCTGGTCGCCCACGGCGATGCCGAGGCCCCGCCGCTGGCCCACGGTGAACCCGTGGGTGCCCTCGTGCGTGCCCACGGTCGCCCCGGTGGCGGCGTCCACCACCGGGCCGGGCGCCGCGCCGAGCCGGCGGGTGAGGAAGCCGCGGGTGTCGCCGTCGGGGATGAAGCAGATGTCGTGCGAGTCGGGCTTGGTGGCGACGGCGAACCCGCGCTCGGCGGCGATCGCGCGCACGCGCTCCTTGGTCATCGAGCCCAGCGGGAAGCGGGCGCCGGCGAGCTGCCCGGGCGTGAGCACGCCCAGCACGTAGGACTGGTCCTTGGCCGCGTCGACCGAGCGGCGCAGCCGGCCGTCCTCCAGCCGCGCGTGGTGGCCGGTGACGACGGCGTCGAACCCCAGCGCCAGCGCCCGGTCGAGCACGGCGGTGAACTTGATCCGCTCGTTGCAGCGCAGGCACGGGTTGGGCGTGCGGCCGGCGGCGTACTCGGCCACGAAGTCGTCGACGACGTCCTCGGTGAACCGCTCGGCGAGGTCCCACACGTAGAACGGGATGCCGAGCTCGTCGGCGACCCGGCGGGCGTCGTGGGCGTCCTCGACGCTGCAGCAGCCGCGGGCGCCGCTGCGCAGGGTCTGCCGGTCGGGCGAGAGCGCCAGGTGCACGCCGGTGACGTCGTGGCCGGCGTCGACGGCCAGCGCGGCCGCCACCGCCGAGTCCACTCCCCCGCTCATGGCGGCGAGCACGCGCATCAGCGGCCCATCCCCGCGCGGCGGGCGCGCTCGACCACGGGGGCGATGACGGCCAGCAGCGCGTCGACGTCGTCCTCGGTGCTCGGCGAGCCCAGGCTGAACCGCAGCGAGCTGCGCGCCCGGTCGGCCTCGGCGCCGACGGCGGTGAGCACGTGGCTGGGCCGGGCGACGCCGGCGCTGCACGCCGAGCCGGTGGAGCACTCGATGCCGCGGGCGTCGAGCAGCATGAGCAGCGCGTCGCCCTCCGCGCCGGGGAAGGACAGGTGCGCGTTGCCCGGCAGCCGCCCCGGCCCGCCCGCGACGACGTCGTCGAGCGGGGCGCCGTTGAGCTGCGCGTCGGGCACCTGCTCGAGCACGCCGGCCACCAGCCGGTCGCGCAGCGCCGCGAGCCGGGCGGCCCGCTCGGGGCGGGAGGCGACGGCGGTGGTGGCCGCGACGGCGAGGCCGACGATCGCCGGCACGTCGAGGGTGCCGGAGCGGACGTCGCGTTCCTGGCCGCCGCCGTGCAGCAGGGGCATGCACTCCGCGTCGCGGCGCAGCAGCAGGGCGCCGGCGCCCATCGGGCCGCCGAGCTTGTGCCCGGTGAGGGTGAGCGCGTCGGCGCCGCTGGCGGCGAAGTCCACCGGCACCTGGCCGACGGCCTGCACCGCGTCGGTGTGCAGCGGGACGCCGGCGGCGTGCGCCACCTCGGCGAGCGCGGCGACGTCGCTGACCGTGCCGATCTCGTTGTTGGCCCACATGACGCTCGCGACCGCGACGTCGGTGCCGTCGCCGAGCGCCTCGGCCAGCGCGTCCGGCGTCACCCGGCCGGTCGGCTCCAGCCGCAGCCAGGTGACCTCGGCGCCGTCGTGCTTGGCCAGCCACTCGGCGCTGTCGAGGACGGCGTGGTGCTCGGCCGGGCTGACCACCAGCCGGCGCCGGCGCGAGTCGGCCTCCCGCCGCGCCCAGTACAGGCCCTTGACCGCGAGGTTGTCGCTCTCGGTGCCACCGCCGGTGAACAGCACCTCCGACGGCCGGGCGCCCACGGCCTCGGCGAGGCGCTCGCGGCCCTGCTCGGCGGCCCGCCGGGCGGCGCGGCCGCTGGCGTGCAGCGACGAGGCGTTGCCGACCCGGCCCCACTGCTCGGTCATGGCGGCCAGGACCTCGGGGAGCACCGGCGTGGTGGCCGCGTGGTCGAGGTAGGTCACCGGCCCAGGTTAGTCGCGCACGACGGATCCGCCCTCGGCGCGACCGTGCGCCCGGCCACCCGGGCGGTCAGCAGCGCCGGGACGGTCAGGACGGCGACCGCGGCGAGCACCGCCGGCCACAGCGGCCCCCCGGCGTCGGCGGCGCCGGCCACCAGCACGCCCGAGAGGCCGACGTAGAGCGCCGAGGCGGTGGCGTCGGAGATCTGCAGGGCGGCCGAGTTGGCCCCGCGCTCGGCCTCCGGCGACTGGTCGAGCAGCAGCACCCCGACGCTCGGCATGGCCAGCCCCATCCCGACCCCGGCGAGCCCCCACGTGAGGTAGGCCGGCCAGCCGCCCAGCCCGGGGACGGCGACCGTCGCCGTCGCGGCCACGCCGAGGGCGAGCACCAGCGCCCCGAGGCGCAGCACGCGCTGCCGGGGGACGTCGGGCCGTCGGCCCTGCAGCTGGGCGGCGACCACCCAGCCGACCGCCCCCGCGGTCAGCGGCAGCCCGGCGGTGGCCGCGCTCCACCCGTGCTGCTCGGTCAGCACGAACGGCAGCAGGGCGTCCATGCCGAAGAAGGCCCCGGCCAGCAGCCCGCGGGAGGCGACGACGGCCGGGATGCCCCGGCGGGCGCGCACGGTGCCGCGCGGCAGCAGCCGGCGCAGGCCCGCGGCCAGGGCGACCGCCCCCAGGACGGCGATCCCGGCGGCGGCGAGGTCCATCCGCTGCGCGGCGTACTGCAGCGCCGCGGTGCCGGCTCCGGCCAGGAGCGCCCAGCCGGCCCGGCTCCCCCGCGGCGCCCCGTCCGCGGGCGCCGCCCCACCGGGCCCGCCGGTGAGCAGCAGCGCGAGGCCGGCCACGACCAGCGGCACCAGCCCGAGGAAGACCGCCCGCCAGCCGACGTGCGTGGTCAGCTGCCCGGCCGCGAGCGGCCCGAGCAGCGCCGGCAGCACCCAGCCCGCGGCGAAGGCGCCGAACAGGCTGGGACGCAGCCGGGAGGAGTAGGCCTGCCCGGCGACGACGTAGAGCAGCACGATGACCACCCCGGCGCCCAGGCCCTGCACGGCGCGGCCGAGGACGAGCACGGCCATGTGCTGCGCGAGGCCCGCGATGACGAGGCCCGCGGCGAAGACCACCACGCCCGCGAGGACGCCCGGGCCCGGGGGACGGCGGTCCCCCACCTCCCCGCCGACCACCATGCCGACGACCGAGGTCACCAGGAACGCGCTGAACGTCCACGCGTACCAGGCGACGCCGTCGAGCTCGGCGACCGCGCGCGGCATCGCCGTCCCCACCGCCATCGCCTCGAAGGCGATGAGGGTGACCAGCGTCAGCAGGCCGACCGTCGTCCGCCGGTGCGCGGCGTCCCAGATGCTCCCCGTGTCCACGTCCCGCCCGCTCACGTCCCGCCCGCTCACGTCCCGCCCGCTCACGTCCCGCCCGCTCACGTCCCGCCCGCTCACGTACCGCCCTGTCTCCTCGTGGTCCGGCCGGGAACGCCGACGGGCGCCGACCCCGGGATGGGGTCGGCGCCCGCCGGACGGGACGCGACTAGCCCTTGCGGCTCTTGATGAGCTCGGTGGCCTGCGGGGCGACCTGGAACAGGTCGCCGACGACGCCGAAGTCGGCCAGCTCGAAGATGGGGGCCTCGGGGTCCTTGTTGACGGCCACGATCGTCTTCGAGGTCTGCATCCCGGCGCGGTGCTGGATCGCACCGGAGATGCCGACGGCGATGTAGAGCTGCGGCGAGACGGTCTTGCCGGTCTGCCCCACCTGGAAGCTGTGCGGGTAGAAGCCGGAGTCGACCGCGGCACGCGAGGCGCCGACGGCGCCGCCGAGGGAGTCGGCCAGCGCCTCGATCAGCGCGAAGTTCTCCGCGCTGGCCACGCCGCGGCCGCCGGAGACGACGATCGAGGCCTCGGTCAGCTCGGGGCGGTTGCTCTTCTGCTCGACGACCTTGTCGACGACGCGGGTGAGCTTGGCCTGGTCGGACAGGCTCACCTCCACCGGGACCTCCTCGCCGGCCGCCGGCGAGGCCTCGGGGGTCACCGAGTTGCCGCGCAGCGTGTAGATCGGCGTGCCGGTGGTGACCTTCGAGTGCACGATCTGCTGCCCGGCGAACACCACCTGGGTCGCGGTGCCGTCGGCGGCGATGTCGGTCACGTCGGTGAGGAAGCCGCTGCCGGTCTTGAGGGCCAGCCGGCCGGCGACCTCCTTGCCCTCCGGGGAGGACGGGATGACGACGGCGGCCGGCGAGACCTGCTGCACCAGCTGGGCCAGCACCTCGGCCTTGGGGGCGACGAGGTACTCGTCGATCTCCGGGGACTCGGCGACGTAGACCTTCGCCGCGCCGTACTGGGCGAGCTGCTCGCGGGCGCCGGCGGCGACGCCGGGGCCGCCGGCGACGACCGCCGAGACCTCACCGAGCGCACGCGCGGCGGTGAGCGCCTCCAGGGTGCCCTTGCGGACGGTGCCGTCGGCCGGGTTCAGCTCGACGAGGACCAGGACCTCTGCCATGGGTGTTCAGTCTCCTCTTCGCTTCGATCCGGGCCGGGTCAGACGAGCTTCTGCTCGGCGAGGAAGCCGACGAGCTTCTCGGCGCCGTCGCCCTCGTCGGTGACCTTCACGCCCTCGCCCTTCGGCGGGCGGCCGGCGAAGTCGAGGACCGCGCTGGTGGCGGTGCCCAGGCCGACGGTGGAGGGGTCGACGCCGAGGTCGGCCAGGCTCTTGGTCTCCACCGGCTTCTTCTTGGCGGCCATGATCCCCTTGAAGGAGGGGTAGCGCGGCTCGTTGATGGTGTCCCAGGTGGACACGATGGCCGGCAGCGGCGCCTCGAGGGCCCAGTAGCCGCCGTCGGTCTGCCGCTCGACCTTGACGGTCGAGCCCTCGACGGTGAGCTTGCGGGCGCCGGACACCTGGGGGATGCCGAGGCGCTCGGCGAGCAGCGCCGGCATGACGGCGACCTGGCCGTCGGTCGACGTGGCGCCGGTGAGGATGAGGTCGTAGTCGAGCTGCTGCAGGGCGGCGGCCAGGACCCCGGAGGTCTGGATCGCGCACGAGCCGTGGATGGCGTCGTCCTGCACGTGCACGGCCTTGTCCGCGCCCATCGACAGGGCCTTGCGGATGGCGTCGGTGGCCGAGGCGGGACCGACGGTCAGCACGGTGACCTCGCCGCCCTGGGCCTCCTTGACCTGCAGGGCCTCCTCGATCGCGTACTCGTCGATCTCGTTGATGACGTTGTCCGCGGTGGCGCGGGCGACGGTGTTGTCCGACGGGTCCAGCGAACGCTGGGTGCCGGAGTCGGGTACCTGCTTGACCAGAACGACGATGTTCATCGCCAGACCTACCTCCGCGATCGGTCATGGGGGACGCGGGCCCGCGGCCCGCCTGGCTCCGATAGTGGAGGTTACTGCGGGGTAACGGGGCACCGGACCGGGGTGCGGGTGAGGCCCGTCACGCCGTCCACCGGCCGGTCGCGGCGAACTCGTCCAGGACCGCGGCGTACGGCTCGAGGTCCATCCCGCGGGCCGCCACCCAGGCGTCGGAGTGGTACGTGTGCGCGTACCGCTCGCCGCCGTCGCAGAGCAGCGTGACCACGCTGCCGGTGCGCCCCGCGGCGACCATCTCGGCCACCAGCCGGAAGGCGCCCCACAGGTTGGTGCCCGTCGAGCCGCCGGCCCGCCGGCCGGTCGCCCGCTCCAGGTGCCGCACCGCGGCGAGCGACGCGGCGTCGGGGACCCGGATCATGCGGTCGACCACCGAGGGCAGGAACGACGGCTCCACCCGCGGGCGGCCGATCCCCTCGATGCGCGACGCCGTGCCGGTGGTCCACCCCGGCTCGTCCTCCACCCAGCCGGGGAAGAACGCCGACCCCTCCGGGTCGACGACGGCCAGCCGGGTCGGGTGCCGCCGGTAGCGCAGGTAGCGGCCGAAGGTCGCGCTCGTGCCGCCGGTGCCCGCGCCGACGACGACCCACTCGGGCACCGGGTGGCGCTCCAGCGCCATCTGCTCGAACACCGACTCGGCGATGGTGTTGTTGCCGCGCCAGTCGGTGGCCCGCTCGGCGTGCGTGAACTGGTCGAGGTAGTGGCCACCGGTCTCGGCGGCCAGCCGGCGGGCCTCGTCGTACATGGCCGATGCGTCGTCGACGAACGCGCAGCGCCCGCCGTGGAACTCGATGAGCGCCACCTTCTCGGGGCTCGTCGAGGCGGGCATGACCGCGACGAAGGGCAGGCCCAGCATCCGGGCGAAGTACGCCTCGCTGACCGCCGTCGACCCGCTGGAGGCCTCGACGACGGTGCTGCCCTCGGTGATCCAGCCCGAGCAGAGCGCGTGCAGGAACAGCGAGCGCGCCAGGCGGTGCTTGAGGCTGCCGGTCGGGTGCGTGGACTCGTCCTTGAGGTAGAGGTCGACGCCCCACTCCGGCGGCAGCGGGTAGACCAGCAGGTGGGTGTCGGCGCTGCGCACCGCGTCGGCCTCGACGGCGGCGATCGCCCGCTCCACCCACGCGCGGCCGGCGGGGTCGGAACGGTCGACGTCGGCGGGGTCCGGGTGCTCCACCCGGCCATCCTCGTGCAGGCCCGCCGGGCGGCGGCGCGCACCCTGCGTCGCCGCGGGGTGGCGCAGCGGCGGGACGCGGCGGTCCGCCCGGGGCGGGGAGCCGGCGGCGGGCGGGCGCGGGCCCCGGCGGGACGGCGGGGTCCCTAACCTCCGCGCGACCCGGACGTCCAGGCCCGGCCGGCGGCCGGGCAGCCGAGGAGCGCCGCCCATGCCCCGCGAGTTCGGCCGCTACGTCCTCGAGGAGATGATCGGCGCCGGCGGCATGGGCGAGGTGTGGCGGGCGCGCGACACCCGCTTCGACCGGCTCGTGGCGCTGAAGCTGCTGCCCGAGGCGCTCAACCACGACGCCGAGTTCGCGCAGCGCTTCCGCCGCGAGTCCCACGTCGCCGCGCGGCTGCGCGAGCCGCACGTCGTGCCCATCCACGACTTCGGCGAGATCGACGGCCGCCTCTACATCGACATGCGGCTGGTCGACGGCCGCGACCTCGGCGCCATCCTGCGGGACGGGCCGCTGCCGCCGGAGCGGGCGCTGGCGCTGCTGTCCCAGGTCGCCGAGGCCCTGGAGGCCGCGCACGCCGACGGCCTGGTGCACCGCGACGTCAAGCCGAGCAACGTGCTGGTGACGCCCAACGACTTCGTCTACGTCGTCGACTTCGGCATCGCCCGGTCGGTGGGCAGCACACGGACGTCGCTGACCATCACCGGCGCCACCGTCGGGACGCTGGACTACATGGCGCCCGAGCGCTTCACCGACCAGCCGATCGACGGCCGGGTCGACGTCTACTCGCTGGCCTGCGTGCTCGCCCAGACGCTGACCGCGCGCAAGCCCTTCGGCGGGGAGGACCTGCCGGCGCTGCTCTACGCGCACCTCTACGCCGAGCCGCCGCGGCCCAGCGACGTCGTGCCGGGGCTGCCGCGCGGGCTCGACGACGTCGTCGCGCGCGGGATGGCCAAGCGGCCCGAGGACCGCTACGCCACCCCCACCGCCCTGATCGCCGCGGCCCGCGAGGCGCTGCGGGACGGCGCCCGGGAGACCCCCCGGGACGCGCCCGCGAGGACCGTCCCGGCCGCCGGGCTGCCGGGTGCGGCACCCACCGTGCTCGGGGTGCACTCGCGCGACGGCGCGCACAGCTCCGTGCAGCCGCTCGGCCCGCCGCCGGGACCCGTGCCGCCCGGACCGGTCCCGGCCGGCCGCCCTGCCCGCCCCGGCCGCGCCCGCCGCGCCGCGCTGGCCGCCGCGGCGGCGCTGGTGCTCGCCGCCGGCGGCCTCACCTGGTGGCTGTGGCCGGACGGGCCGGCCGGGAGCGCCGCCACCGGGAGCACCGCCTCCGACGACCCGCACGCCGACCACACGACCGCGCCGGCCCCGTCCGGCAGCGGCGCGCCCACCCGCCCGAGCGCGGAGCCCGAGGCCAGCGTCGCGGTGCCCACGCAGCTCGGCGAGCCCATCGGCGTCCCGCCGACGCCCGGGTTCATCGCCGTGGCGCCCAACGGGCGGTACGCCTACATCGCGCACCGCGACGAGGGCGTGGTGAGCGTCCTGGACACCAACTCGCTGCAGGTCGTGTCCACCATCCCCATCGACGCCGGGCCGCCGCAGTTCATCACCTTCTCCCCCGACGGCGACCGCGCCTACGTGACCGTCACCAACCCGCCCGACTACACCGAGAACTCGGTCGTCTACCTCGACACGGCCACCAACCGGCCGCTGGACACCGTGCCGGTCGGCCTGCGCCCCTACGCGCCGCAGACCTCGCCGGACGGCTCGCTGCTCTACGTGCCGCTGCACGACGAGGGGCGGGTCGAGGTCCTCGACACCGCGGAGGGCCGGGAGGTCGACTCCTACGACGTCCCGGCGAACCCGCACTGGATCGCCGTCTCCGACGACGGCACCCGCGCCTACACCGCCAACCACGAGTCCGACGTGCTCTCGGTGCTCGACCTCACCGACGGCGGGCGCGTGCTCGGCACGGTCCCGGCCGGCGACTCGCCGCACAGCGTGGCCATCTCCCCCGACGGCAGCCGGGTGGCGGTGGTCGCCTTCGACAGCAGCGAGGTCTTCGTCGTCGACACCGCGACCGGCGAGCCCGTCGCGTCGGGTCCCGTCGGGGCCCGGCCGCAGGACGTCACCTGGGCGCCCGACGGCCGGCGGTTCTACACCGCCGACGTCGACGCCGACACGATGTCGGTGGTCGACGCCGAGACGCTCGCCGTGACCGCGAGCCCGCGCACCGGGGACGGCCCCACCAGCGTCGCGGTCTCCCCCGACGGCCGGCGCGCCTACGTCACCAACCTCAACGACGCCACGGTGGTCGTCTACGAGCTCGGCGCCTGACGCCTCAGTCCGCGGCCGCGGGCTCCACGAGCACCGGGCGCTCGGCCGGCGTGACCGTGACCGCGGTGCCGGGCGTGAGGCCCTGGCTGTCGGCGCTCGCGACGTCGGCCTGCACCTCCACGCCGTCGGGCAGGGCGACCGCCAGGCGGGTGGTGGCGCCGGAGAACGTGCGGGTGACGACGCGGCCGGCGCCGTCCGGGTCGGCGGTGACGGTGAGCGCCTCGGGGCGGACCAGCGCGGTCGCCGGGCCGGCCGGCGGCGTGGCCCCGAGGACCTCGCGGCGCACGCCGAGGAACTCGACGCCGCCGTCGCCGAGCTCCGCCGGGATCCGGTTCATCGTGCCGACGAAGCCGGCCACGAACGCCGTCGCCGGGCGCTCGTAGAGCTCGTCGGGCGAGGCCACCTGCTCCAGCCGCCCGGCGCGCATGACCCCGACCCGGTCGGCCACCGACAGGGCCTCGGCCTGGTCGTGGGTGACGAACACGGTGGTGGTGCCGAGCTCCAGCTGGATCCGGCGGATCTCCTCGCGCAGCTGCACGCGCACCTGCGCGTCCAGGGCCGACAGCGGCTCGTCGAGCAGCAGCACCTGCGGGGCGACGGCGAGCGCGCGGGCCAGCGCCACCCGCTGCTGCTGCCCGCCGGAGAGCTGGTGCGGGTAGCGGCCGCCGCGGTCGGCGAGCCCGACCAGCTCCAGCAGCTCCGCGGCCCGGCCGGCTCGCTCGGCCTTGTCCCGGCGGCGCACCCGCAGGCCGTAGGCGACGTTGTCGGCCACCGTCATGTTCGGGAACAGGCTGTAGGCCTGGAACACCATGCCGACGTCGCGCTTGGCCGGCGGGAGGCCGGTGACGTCGCGGCGGTCGAACCGGATGCGGCCGGAGTCGGGCACCTCGAACCCGGCGATCGCCCGCAGCGCCGTCGTCTTGCCGCAGCCCGAGGGGCCGAGCAGGGCGAGGAACTCCCCGCCGGCGATCTCCAGGTCGAGCCCGTCGAGGGCGAGGACCGACCCGTAGCGGCGGGTCAGCCCCTCGAGCCGGACGGCGACGCCGGGCGCCTCCCGGAGGTCGGCCGGCGCGGCCGGTCGGACGGCGGTCATGCGGGGTCCTCCTCGCGGCGCCGGCGGTCCAGCGCGGAGATCAGCAGCAGCAGCGCCCAGGTGAGCAGCAGGGACAGCACCGAGACCGCGACCGACAGGCGCGGCTGGGAGCCCGAGATGCGCACGATCCAGGTGGGGAAGGTCTCGAAGCCCAGGATGTTGGCGACGGTGAACTCGCCGATCACCAGGGCGAGGGTGATGAAGGCGGCGTTGAGCACCGACGTGCGCAGCACCGGCAGGACGACGGTGAGCATCAGCCGCGGCCACGAGGCGCCGAGCACCCGCGCGGCCTCGGTCAGCGTGCGCAGCTGCGCGCCGCGGACGCCGGCGTCGAGCGCCCGGTAGACGAACGGCAGCGCCAGCACGACGTAGACGAGCACGAGGATCCACGGCAGCGCCGGCTCCTGGAGCGCGAAGAACGCCTCGGCCAGCGGCGTGCCGTAGAAGTGGTCGGGCGCCCAGGCGAGCACGCTGCGCACCCCGACCACCAGCGCGATCGGCGGCAGCAGCAGCGGCACCAGGGTGAGCAGCTCGACCACCGGGCGCCAGCGCGGCAGCCGCAGCTCCACGAGCACCACCGTCGGCACCATGAGCAGCAGCGCGATCACCACGGTGAGCACGCCGAGCAGCAGCGAGCGGCCGAGGTTCTCCGCGAACCCCTCCGCCGTCGGGATGCCGGTGTAGACGTCGGCGGTGACCCCGTCGCGGCTGCGCACGGTGAACCAGGTGGAGGCGGCCAGCGGGACGAGGAAGTACAGCCCGAGGACGGCGAGCACGGCCCAGCGCCACCAGCCGCGGCCGCGGCGGGCGGGGCGGACCGGCGTCTCCGGCTCGACCCCGCCGGCGCCGGCGACCGCCGCGGTCGACAGCCCCGCGGTGGTGGCGCTCACGCGAGCCACCGCGACGCGCGCCGCTGCACCCAGGTGTAGAAGACCATCACCAGGCCGACGAGGACGACCATGCCGAGTGCCAGCGCCTTGCCGAGGTTCTCCGCGCCGACGATCACGTTGCTCGACAGCGAGTCGGCGATCTGCAGCGTCACCAGCGGCACGCTGCTGCCCACCAGCGCCCGGGCGGTGGCGTAGGCGGCGAACGCGGAGGCGAACAGCAGCACGGTCGCGCCGAGCACCGGCGGGGCGAGCACCGGCCCGCCCACGTGCCGCCAGTACTGCCAGCGGCTGGCGCCGAGCACCTCGGCGGCCTCCCGCCACTGCGGCCGCAGCGCCTCGATCGCCGGGACGATCGTCAGGACCATCAGCGGGACGAGGAAGTAGAGGTAGACCAGCGCCAGGCCGGTCATCGAGTACAGCGAGAAGCCGTCGAGGCCGAGCGGGCCGGTGAGCACCGCGGTGACGACGCCCTGCGTGCCGATGGTGGCGATGAAGGCGAAGGCCAGTGGGATGCCGCCGAAGTTGGCCAGCACGCCCGACGCGGTGAGCACCAGGCGGCGCAGCAGCCGGCCGCGGCGGCTGGTCACGACGGCGAAGGCGAGCGCCAGCCCGAGGACGGCGCCGAGCACCGCGGTGATCGCCGACAGGCGCAGGCTGCCCGCGTAGGACCGGGCGTAGGCGCCCTCGGCGATCGCGCCGATGTTCGACGTCGACCAGGACTCCTCGAAGGTGACCGGGTCGACCGCGCGGAAGGCCTCGACGGCGAGCACGCCGACCGGCAGCAGCAGGAACACCGCGACGTAGAGCAGGAACGGCACGATCCCCAGCAGCGGCAGCAGACGCCCGCGCCGGCGCCCCCGGGGGGACGCCGGCGCGGGGCTCGCGACGACGGTGCTCAGCCCGAGATCTCCTGGTTCCAGCGGGTGGCGACCACCTGCTGCGCGGCGGTCTCCTGCTCCTGGGTCGGGAACTCCGCGGTGCCCTCGACCGGCGGCAGGGCGGCGAGCGCCTCGGCGTCGGCGGTGCCGGCCTCCTCCATCGCGGCCTGCCGGACCGGGCGGGCGCCGCCGGCCAGGTACAGGTTCTGGCCGCGGTCGGAGTACAGGAACTCCTGCCACAGCCGCGCGGCGGCCGGGTGCGGGGCGTAGGCGCTGATCGCCTGGCTGTAGTAGCCGCCGAACAGGCCGTCGCTGGGGACGGCGACCTGCCACTCGACGCCGTCGGCGGCGAGCGTCTCCGTCAGGCCGGCGTTGAGGTAGTCCCAGTCGATGGCCAGCGGCGTCTCACCGCTCTGGATGGTGGCCGGGGTGATCTCGACCGGGTTGAAGTTGCCGGCCTCCTTCACCTGGGCGAAGAAGTCGATGCCCGGGCCGATGTCGTCGAGGCTGCCGCCGTTGGCCAGCGAGGCCGCCCAGACGCCGGCGAACGCGGCGGCGGCCTGGGTCGGGTTGCCGTTGAGCGCGACCTGGCCGGCGTACTGCGGGTCGAGCAGGTCGGCGAAGCTCGTCGGGCACTCGGCGATCACCGTGGCGTTGCAGCCGATGGAGATGTAGCCGCCGTAGTCGTTGTACCAGTGGCCCTCGGGGTCCTTCTGGCCCTCGGGGATGTCGTCCCAGGTCTCCACCTGGTACGGCGCGAGGAGGTCCTGGGCCTGCGCCTGGCGGGCGAAGGCGGTGCCGAGGTCGAGCACGTCGGGCGCCCGGTCCTGGCCGCGCTGGCTCTCGACGGCGTTGAGCTCGTCCTGGCTGGAGCCGTCGGGCAGCGCGCTGTTGACGGTGATCCCGTACTCCTCCTCGAAGGCGGAGATGATCTCGCCGTAGTTCGCCCAGTCCGGCGGCAGCGCGATGACGTTGAGCTCGCCCTCGGCCTGCGCGGCCTCGACCAGGGCGTCCATGCCGCCGAGGTCCTCGGCCGAGCGGGCGCTCGCCGCGTCGCCGCCGCTCCCGCCGCCGGAGCCGCCGTCGTCACTCCCCCCTCCGCAGGCCGTGAGCACGAGGGCAGCGGCCGCCAGCACGGACGCGGTCCTCAGGGTGGGGGTGGTTCGCACGGGGGTCCTCCAGGGGAAGGGGAACGGGTCGGCCGGAAGGCCCTGCGGATGGTGGCAGAACCGGACCGTCCGGGAGGCGGGTTCGGGTGACCGTCCGCCGAACAGTCGGCGACGGGAACGGTCAGCGGCCGCTGAAGGTGGCCTTGCCCGGGCCGTTCTCCAGGAACGAGCGCATCCCGGTGGCCTGGTCCTCGGTGTCGAACAGCTCGGCGAACAGCCGGCTCTCCAGCTCCAGGCCGCCCTGCAGCGGCAGGTCGAGCCCCTCGTCGACCGCACGCTTGGCCGCGGCGAGGGCCAGCGGCGGCCCGGCGGCGAACCTGCGCGCCATGGCGACGGCGGTGTCGTACACCTCGGCGTCGGGGACGACGGCGTCGGCCAGGCCCATCTCCAGGGCCTCCTCCGCGCCGACGTGCCGGCCGGTGAACACGAGGTCCTTGGCCTTCGCCGGGCCGACGAGGCGGGCGAGCCGCTGCGTGCCGCCGGCGCCGGGGATGACGCCGAGCAGGATCTCCGGCTGGCCGACCTTCGCCCCGGCGCCCATGACCCGGAAGTCGGCGCACAGCGCGAGCTCGTAGCCGCCGCCGAGGGCGTAGCCGGTGATGGCCGCGATCACGGGCTTGGGGATGCGGGCGACGGCGGTGAAGGAGTTCGTCAGCTCCCGGCCCCAGGCGACCATGGAGCGGCCGTCGAGCTGGGACATGGCCTTGATGTCGGCGCCGGCGGCGAACACCCGCTCGCCGCCGTAGAGCACCACGGCGCGGACGTCGTCGCGCTCGGCGGCCTGCATCGCGGCGGCGCGCACCTCGGTGTGCAGCTGCTCGTCGATGGCGTTCATCTTCGGCCGGTCGAGGCGGATCGTGCCCACCCCGTCCTCGACCGACAGGGTCACGAACTCCGGTGTTCCAACCATGCCCGGCACCCTAGCCAGGCGGGCGGCGTCAGGACCGGCGGCGGGCGGTGAAGCGGCCGTCGGCGCGGGTGAGCTGCAGGGGCAGGCCGAAGGTCTCCGACAGCGTCTCGCCGGTGAGCACCTGGCCGAGCGGGCCGGAGGCCACCACGGTCCCGCCGCGCAGCAGCAGCGCGTGCGTGTAGCCCGGCGGGATCTCCTCGACGTGGTGGGTGACCAGCACCTGCGCCGGGGCGAACAGGTAGCGGGCGAGGTCGGACAGCCGGCTGACGAGGTCCTCGCGGCCGCCGAGGTCGAGGCCGGCGCCGGGCTCGTCGAGCAGCAGCAGCTCCGGGTCGGGCATGAGGGCGCGGGCGATCTGCACCCGCTTGCGCTCGCCCTCGCTGAGCGTGCCGAACGGCCGGTGGGCGATCGACTGCACACCCCACTGCTGCATGAGCAGCGCCGCCCGGGTGAGGTCGTGGATGTCGTAGCGCTCCCGCGCGCGGCCGACGATCGCGTAGCCGGCCGACAGGACGACGTCGCCGGTGCGCTCGCCGGGCTCGATCCGCTGGGCCAGCGCGGCGCTGGTCAGCCCGATCCGCGGCCGCAGCTCGAACACGTCGACCGCGCCCATCGTCTCGCCGAGCAGCCGCACCTCGCCCCGGGTCGGGTGCATGTGCGCGCCGGCCAGCTGCAACAGCGTCGTCTTCCCCGCGCCGTTGGGCCCGAGGACCACCCACCGCTGCTCGGGCAGCACCGTCCAGTCGACCCCCCGCAGCAGGTGCGAGGTGCCGCGCACGACGTCCACCCCGCGCATCTCGACGACCGGCTCGGCTCCGGGGGACACCCCACCGCTCGGGAGAGCGCTGCTCGACACGACCCCATCCAAACAGCACCCCGGATCCCGCCGCCCGGCAGGCGGACCGGGCACGATCGCGGCGTGAGGACTCCTGAGCACGGCACCGGCGGCCCGGAGGTGTGGCCCGGCTCCCCCACGCCGCTCGGCGCGCACTGGGACGGCACGGGCACCAACTTCGCGCTGTGGTCGGCCGGGGCGGGCGCCGTCGACCTGTGCCTGTTCGGCCCCGACGGTACGGAGCACCGGCACCGGCTGCAGGAGACCACGCACCAGGTGTGGCACGGCCGGCTCGCCGGCGTCGGCCCCGGCCAGCGCTACGGCTACCGGGTGCACGGCCCCTACGACCCCGGCGCCGGCTCGCGGTGGAACCCGGCCAAGCTGCTGCTGGACCCCTACGCCCGCGCCGTCGACGGCGAGCTGACCCTCGACCCGGCGCTGTTCGGCTTCCGCCCCGACGGCGTCGACGCCGCCTCCCCCGACCCCCGCGACTCGGCGCCGTTCGTGCCGCGCGGCGTCGTCGTCCACGACTCCTTCCCGTGGGACGGCGACCGGCGGCCGGCGACGCCGTGGTCGGACACCGTCATCTACGAGGTGCACGTCAAGGGCGCCACGATGGGCCACCCCGACGTCCCCCCGGCGCTGCGGGGCACCTACGCGGGCCTGGCGCACCCGGCGTTCGTGGAGCACCTGCAGTCCCTCGGCGTCACCGCCGTCGAACTGCTGCCGGTGCACCACTTCGTGAGCGAGCCGCACCTGCTGCGCCGCGGGCTGACCAACTACTGGGGCTACAACACCCTCGGCTACTTCGCCCCGCACGCCGCCTACAGCTCCACGGGCTCCGGCGGCGCCCAGGTCACCGAGTTCAAGGCGATGGTCAAGGCCCTGCACGCCGCGGGGATCGAGGTGGTGCTCGACGTCGTCTACAACCACACCGCCGAGGGCGACTCGACCGGGCCGACGCTGTCGCTGCGCGGCATCGACAACCCCGGCTACTACCGGCTCGACGGCGCCAACCGGGCCCGCTACACCGACTACACCGGGTGCGGGAACACCCTCGACGTCCGCCGGCCGCAGGTGCTGGCGATGCTCATGGACTCGCTGCGCTACTGGGTCACCGAGATGCACGTCGACGGCTTCCGGTTCGACCTGGCCGCGGCGCTGGCCCGCTCGATGCACGACGTCGACCGGCTGTCGGCGTTCTTCGACGTCGTCCACCAGGACCCGGTGGTCAGCCAGGTGAAGCTCATCGCCGAGCCGTGGGACATCGGCGAGGGCGGCTACCAGGTGGGCAACTTCCCGCCGCTGTGGACCGAGTGGAACGGCAAGTACCGCGACACGGTGCGCGACGTGTGGTCCGGGGCGCGGGTGGGCGTGCGCGACCTCGCCTACCGGCTGACCGGCTCCTCGGACCTCTACCGCTCCGACGGCCGCCGGCCCTTCGCCAGCGTCAACTTCGTCACCGCCCACGACGGCTTCCCGATGGCCGACCTCGTCACCTACGAGCACAAGCGCAACGAGGCCAACGGCGAGGACAACCGCGACGGCGAGAGCCACAACCGCAACTGGAACTGCGGCGTCGAGGGCCCCACCGACGACCCGGACGTCCTCGCGCTGCGCGCCCGGCAGGTGCGCAACCACCTGGCCACGCTGCTGCTGTCCACCGGCGTGCCCATGCTCACCGCCGGCGACGAGCTCGGCCGCACCCAGGGCGGCAACAACAACGCCTACTGCCAGGACAACGAGATCTCCTGGATCGACTGGGCGAGCGTCGACGCCGAGCTGCTGGAGTTCGTCAGCCGGCTGGTCGCCGTGCGCCGCGGCGCCCCGGTGCTGCGCCAGGAGGCGTTCTTCGAGGGCCACGAGATCCCGGGCACCGGCGGCACCCGTGACGTCGCCTGGTTCGCCCCCGGCGGCGGGCAGCTCACGACGGCGGAATGGTTCGACGGCGGCCTGCAGACCGTCGGCATGTACCTCGACGGCCGCGGCATCCGGCACCGCGACGCCCGCGGCCGCCGCGTGGTCGACGACTCCTACCTGGTGCAGCTGCACGCCGGCCCCGAGCCGGTGACCGTGCACCTGCCCGGGCCGCCGTGGGCCGACGGCTACGAGTTCGTCGTCAGCACCGAGTGGCCGACCGGCGCTCCCCCGCGGCCGGCCGTGGTCGCGCCCGGCCCGATCGAGGTGCTGCCCCGCTGCGTCTGGCTGCTGCGCGTCCTGCGGCGACCGTCGTGACGAGCGGGGGCCCGGAGGGTCCCCCGAGGAACGACACGGCTCCGCGCAGCGGGTCGCCCGGAGCGGGGCCCGCAGGGTCCCCCGACGGGGGACGGAGGGGCCTCCACGCAGGCCGGGTACGGCTCGTGGCCGCGGTGCGATCCGGAGGATCGCGATGTCGCGTCTACTCCGGCTGCTCGTAGGTGATGACCGTCCAGCCGAGCAGGAGGCGGTCGCCGTCGGAGAGCGGGTGCGCGACGCCGGGCTCGAGCTGCGTCCACTCGGTGGCCTCGGGACCGGCGACGTGCGTGCCGTTGAGCGAGCCGAGGTCGGTGAGGGTGACCTCGCGGCCCTGGCGCTGGATGGCGGCGTGCGCCGAGGACAGCACGTTCTGCGTGTCGGCGATCGGCACCGGCCGCGCGTTGCCGGCGGTGACCAGCTCGTGGCTGTCGGGGCGGCGGCCGAGCACCAGGTCCTCGTCGACGGTGACGACGAGGCCGTCGTCGAACCGCAGCACCGGCGCGGAGGCGGTGTCGGGCTTCCAGAACGCCGTCTCCTCGCCCTCGTCGGCGCGCGCGGGCGCCGACGACGCAGCCGAGGAGCCGCCCGGGGTGTAGGACGGCGCGGCGCCGAAGGAGGAGGCACCGGCGAAGCCGGCGTCCGAGCCCGCGGTGAACGACGACGGCTGCGCGGGCGCCGACGGCGGGACGGCGGCACCGGCGGAGGCGGGCGCCGCCAGGTGCAGCAGCGCGCCGGAGCCCGGCACGGTGCCCTCGGCGAGGTCGTAGGCGACGCCCGGCGGCATCGACGGGGCGGCCTGCCCGGGACCGACGTAGAGCGTGGCGCCGAGCGGGAAGCCCGCGGCGAGGCTGCAGCCCTCGGTGGGCTGGCCGGAGACCGGGACGTTGTCGACCGCGGGCTGGCCCTTGCCCGACCACAGCGCGACGCCGGTGCCCGAGCCGCCCTGGGAGTCGGTCAGGACGAGCGCGAAGGACGCCGCTCCACCGCCCAGGGAGTGCACTTGCGCGGCGACGGCGGCCAGGACGCGGTCGGCGCCGGGGCCCGAGACGCCCAGGCAGGCGTGCAGGGCGGCGACGAGCGCCGGCGAGCCGGGAGCGTCCACCCAGAGCAGGCCACCGCCGCGTCGGGCGACGACGGCGTCTCCGGGCAGGACTTCACAGCGGTCGGGCATGCGCGCCAGCCTAGTGACCGGGCCGGGGTCCGCGCGGCCCGGCGGCCACCGCCACGCCGGTCGCCCGCGCCCGGTGGGGACGCTGCGACCGGCGTGACGGGTGATCCCGGGTCAGGCCGAGCGGACCAGCCCCAGCTCGGCCGGGTCGGCCAGGTGCGCGGAGTGCGGGAGCACGCGCACGGTGTAGCCGAAGGCGCCGGTCCGCTCCAGGGGCAGCGTGGCGGTGAACCAGTGCCGCGAGCCCTCGGTGTGCTCGTGGACCATCGGCACCGTCGTCACCTCGTGCAGCCCGTCGGCGTCGTCGACCCGCCCGTAGGCGGCCTGCACCTCGACGTCGCCCGGCGTCAGGTGCGGCAGCTCCACCTCGGCGCGCAGCGCCAGGGTCGAGCCGATCTCCGGGGTGTCGCCGGCGCCGGTGGCCTCCACGTGCGCCACCCGCACGCTGCTCCAGTTCTCCAGCAGCCGGGCCCGCCACTGCGCCTCGTCGCGCGCCGGGGCGTAGCCGGCGTCGGCCATCGACCGGGAGGAGCCCGCGGCCGGGACGTACAGCTGCTCGACGTAGTCGCGGACCATCCGGGTGGCCAGCACCTTGGGCCCCGTCTCGCGCAGCGTGTGCCGCACCATCTCCACCCAGCGGGTCGGGATGCCGTCGCGGTCGGTCTCGTAGAACCGCGGCAGCACCTGGGTGGCCAGCAGGTCGTAGATCGCGCGGGCCTCGACGTCGTCGCGGCGGGAGTGGTCGCTCACGCCGTCGGCGGTCGGGATCGCCCAGCCGTTCTGGCCGTCGAACCACTCGTCCCACCAGCCGTCGCGGATGGAGAGGTTGAGCCCGCCGTTGAGCGCGGCCTTCATGCCCGAGGTGCCGCAGGCCTCCAGCGGCCGCAGCGGGTTGTTCAGCCAGACGTCGCAGCCCCAGTAGAGGTAGCGGGCCATGCCGATGTCGTAGCCGGGCAGGAAGGCGATGCGGTGCCGGATCGCCGGGTCGTCGGCGAACTTCACCATCTGCTGGATCAGCTGCTTGCCGCCGTCGTCGGCCGGGTGGCTCTTGCCGGCGATGACCAGCTGCACCGGCCGGTCGGGGTCGAGCAGCAGCGCCCGCAGCCGCTCGGGGTCGCGCAGCATGAGGGTGAGCCGCTTGTAGGACGGCACCCGGCGGGCGAAGCCGATGGTGAGGACGTCGGGGTCGAAGGCGGTGTCGGTCCAGCCCACCTCGGCCTCGGCCGCGCCGCGGGACAGCGCGGTCTCCCGCAGCCGGCGGCGCACCTCCTCCACCAGCCGGCCGCGCAGCATCCGGCGGGTGTTCCACAGCTCCAGCGCCGGGATCCGGTCGACGCCGTCGAAGACCGCGACGCCGGAGCCCTCGAACGGGTCGCCGCTGCGGGAGCTCTGGGTGCCGAGCTCGACGAGCTCCCGGGCGGTCCAGGTGGGGGCGTGCACGCCGTTGGTGATCGAGCCGATCGGGACGTCGGACTCGTCGAACCCCGGCCACAGGTCGCTGAACATGCCGCGGCTGACGTGCCCGTGCAGCTGGCTGACGCCGTTGGCCCGCTGGCCGAGCCGCAGGCCCATGTGCGCCATGTTGAACTTCGCCGGGTCGTCCTCGGCGCCGAGCGGGATGAGGTGCTCGAGCGGGACGCCGAAGCCCGCGAAGTAGCGCTCGATCAGCGCCCGCGGGAAACGGTCGATGCCCGCCGGGACGGGCGTGTGCGTGGTGAACACGGTGCCCGCGCGGACCGCCTGCAGCGCCTCGGCGAAGGTCAGCCCGTGCGACTCGGTGAGCTCGCGGATGCGCTCGACGCCCTGGAAGCCGGCGTGGCCCTCGTTGGCGTGGAACACCTCCGGCTGCGGGGTGCCGGTGAGCTGGCAGTAGGCGCGCAGCGCCCGCACGCCGCCGATGCCGAGCAGCATCTCCTGGCGCAGGCGGTGGTCCTCGTCGCCGCCGTAGAGCCGGTCGGTGACGCCCCGCTCGGCCGGGGTGTTCTCCTCGATGTCGCTGTCGAGCAGCAGCAGCGAGACGCGGCCGACCTGCGCCCGCCACACGTGCGCGTGCAGGGTGCGGCCCTCGGGCAGCGGCACGGAGATGACGACGGCGGACCCGTCGGGCTGGCGCAGCAGCTTCACCGGCAGGCCGTGCGGGTCCAGCGAGGGGTAGTGCTCGAGCTGCCAGCCGTCGGCCGACAGGCCCTGCTCGAAGTAGCCGGCCCGGTAGAGCAGCCCGACGCCGATCAGCGGGACGCCGAGGTCGGAGGCGGCCTTCAGGTGGTCGCCGGCGAGGATGCCGAGGCCGCCGGAGTACTGCGGCAGCACCTCGGTGATGCCGAACTCGGCGGAGAAGTAGGCGATCGACCGCGGGGCGTCGGGGCCCAGCGACTGGTACCAGTGCTCGGCGGACAGGTAGTCCTCGAGGTCGTCGACGACGTCGGTCAGGCGGCGGAGGAACCGGCGGTCGGTCGAGAGCGTGGCCAGCCGCTCGGCCGACACCTCGCCCAGGACCTTGACCGGGTCGTTGCCGCACCGGCGCCACAGGTCGGGGTCGAGCGCCTCGAACAGGTCGCGTGTCTCGGCGTGCCACGACCAGCGGAGGTTCATGACCAGCTGGGACAGCGGCGTGAGGGCCTCGGGCAGGGCGGCGCGGACGGTGAACCGACGGAGTGCTCGCACGCGGCGAGCCTAGCCAGGAGACCCCCGCACGACAGGGTGAGCGGAACGCGCCGGATACCGCACCGCAGGGTGCAGGAGCCGGACGGGTGGGGCCGCCCCGGCCGAGGTGTGGGCGACCCCCCGGCTGGATAGCGTGGCCGCGATGACTCGCCGACCTGACCTCCGCCTCGGCATCTCCGATGTCGCCCCCGTCGTGTCCTGCGGGTCCTTCTCGGCCCGCGCCGTGGTCGGTGAGCACCTGCCGATCACGGCCACCGTGTTCCGCGAGGGCCACGACGCCGTCGCCGCCGACGTCGTCTGGACCGCCCCCGACGGGACGCGCGGTGCCTTCACCCGCATGCGCCGCTACGGCGAGGAGCCCGACCGCTGGATCGCCACGGTCGTGCCCGACCGCGAGGGCCGCTGGACCTTCCGCGTCGAGGCGTGGAGCGACCCGCTGGCCACCTGGCACCACGCCGTCGAGGTGAAGATCGACGCCGGCCAGGGCCCGGCCGAGCTCGCCAACGACCTCGAGGAGGGCGCGCGGCTGCTCGAGCGCGTGGCCGCCGGGGCCGACGACGAGTGGCGCGGCCGGCTCACCGACGCGGTCACCGCGCTGCGCGACGAGACGCGCGGCCTGCACGAGCGGGTTGCCCCGGCGCTGGCCACCGGGGTGCAGCAGTACCTCGACGCGCACCCGGTCCGCGAGCTGGTCACCCCGACCGCCGACCACGAGGTGTGGGTCGACCGGCCGACCGCGCTCTACGGCTCCTGGTACGAGTTCTTCCCGCGCTCGGAGGGCCCCGTCGTCGGCGGGCAGCCCACGCACGGCACGTTCACCACCGCCGCCGACCGGCTCCCCGCGATCGCCGACATGGGCTTCGACGTCGTCTACCTGCCGCCGATCCACCCGATCGGGAGGGTCAACCGCAAGGGCCCGAACACCGCCCAGTTCCCCGGCGGCAACCCGAACGAGGTCGGCCCCGACGACGTCGGCTCGCCGTGGGCCATCGGCAGCGCGGAGGGCGGCCACGACGCCGTCCACCCGCAGCTCGGCACGATGGAGGACTTCCGCGCCTTCGTCGAGCGCACCCGGTCCCTCGGCATGGAGGTGGCGCTGGACCTCGCGCTGCAGGCCGCGCCCGACCACCCGTGGGTCGCCGAGCACCCGGAGTGGTTCACCACCAAGCCCGACGGCACGATCGCCTACGCGGAGAACCCGCCGAAGAAGTACCAGGACATCTACCCGGTCAACTTCGACAACGACCCCGAGGGCATCTACGCCGAGGTGCTGCGGGTCGTGCGGGTGTGGATGGACGCCGGCGTGCGGATCTTCCGCGTCGACAACCCGCACACCAAGCCGCTGGACTTCTGGCACTGGCTGATCTGGAAGGTCAAGGAGACCGACCCCGACGTGCTGTTCCTGGCCGAGGCGTTCACCCGGCCGGCGATGATGCACCAGCTCGCGCGGATCGGCTTCACGCAGTCCTACACCTACTTCACGTGGCGGACCGGCCGCGAGGAGATCGAGGAGTACGGCCGGGAGCTCGCCTCCAACGCGCACTACATGCGGCCGAACTTCTTCGTGAACACGCCGGACATCCTGCACGCGAGCCTGCAGTACGGCGGCCCGCCGATGTTCAAGATCCGCGCGGTGCTCGCGTCGATGATGAGCCCGACCTGGGGCGTGTACTCCGGCTACGAGCTGTTCGAGCACGTGGCGGTCAAGCCCGGCAGCGAGGAGTACCTCGACAGCGAGAAGTACCGGCTGCGCCCCCGCGACTGGGCGGGCGCCGAGGCCGCCGGGCGGAGCCTCGCGCCCTACCTGCGGAGGCTCAACGAGATCCGGCGGGCGCACCCGGCGCTGCAGCAGCTGCGCACGCTGCGCTTCCACGGCGTGGACAACGGCAACCTGATCTGCTTCTCCAAGACCGACCCGGGCTCGCAGGACGCCGTCCTCGTGGTCTGCGCGCTCGACAGCCAGAACCGGCAGATCGGGACGACGTCGCTGGACCTGCCGGCGCTCGGCCTCGACTGGCACGAGCGGTTCGCCGTGACCGACGAGATCACCGGCGCGCGTTACGACTGGGGCCAGTTCAACTACGTCGAGCTGGACCCGTACTGGGAGCCCGCGCACGTCTTCTCGGTGCACCTCCCCCGGCCGGTCACCTGGCCCCCGCCGGTCCGCTGAGCGCCGACCGCCCCTTCCCCGGACCACCGCTGAACCGCGAGGACGACCCGCACCGATGACGCTCCCCGTGCCCGACCCCACCGACTCGACCTCCGGCCTGCCGCCACGCGGCAGCGACCCGCTGTGGTTCAAGCGCGCCGTCTTCTACGAGGTGCTCGTCCGCGGCTTCGCCGACAGCAACGCCGACGGCATCGGCGACCTGCGCGGCATGCTCGACAAGCTGGACTACCTGCAGTGGCTCGGCGTCGACTGCCTGTGGCTGCCGCCGTTCTTCGCCTCGCCGCTGCGCGACGGCGGCTACGACGTCAGCGACTACACCGCCGTGCTGCCGGAGTTCGGCGACATCGACGACTTCCGCGCCCTGCTGCAGGCGGCCCACGCCCGCGGCATCCGCGTGATCATCGACTTCGTCATGAACCACACCTCGGACCAGCACCCCTGGTTCCAGGCCAGCCGCAGCGATCCCGACGGTCCCTACGGCGACTTCTACGTGTGGGCCGACGACGACACCGGCTACGCCGACGCGCGGATCATCTTCGTCGACACCGAGAGCTCGAACTGGACGTTCGACCCGGTGCGCAAGCAGTACTTCTGGCACCGCTTCTTCTCCCACCAGCCCGACCTCAACTTCGAGAACCCGAAGGTGCAGGAGGCGATCATCGACGCCCTGCGCTTCTGGCTCGACCTCGGCATCGACGGCTTCCGGCTCGACGCCGTGCCCTACCTGTTCGAGGAGGAGGGCACCAACGGCGAGAACCTCCCCCGCACCCACGAGTTCCTCAAGCACGTGCGCAAGGTGGTCGACGCCGACTACCCCGACCGCGTGCTGCTGTGCGAGGCCAACCAGTGGCCGGCCGACGTCGTCGAGTACTTCGGCGAGAACGGCGACGAGTGCCAGATGGCCTTCCACTTCCCGGTCATGCCGCGGCTGTTCATGGCCGCCCGCCGGGAGCAGCGGTTCCCGATCTCGGAGATCATGGCCCAGACGCCGCCGATCCCCGACAACTGCCAGTGGGGCATCTTCCTGCGCAACCACGACGAGCTGACCCTCGAGATGGTCACCGACGAGGAGCGCGACTACATGTGGGCGGAGTACGCCAAGGACCCCCGCATGAAGGCCAACATCGGCATCCGACGCCGGCTGGCGCCGCTGCTGGAGAACGACCTCAACACCCTCGAGCTGTTCAACGCCCTGCTGCTGAGCCTGCCCGGGTCGCCGGTCCTCTACTACGGCGACGAGATCGGCATGGGCGACAACATCTGGCTCGGCGACCGCGACGGCGTCCGCACGCCGATGCAGTGGACGCCCGACCGCAACGGCGGCTTCTCCACCGCCGACCCGCAGCGGATGTACCTGCCGCTCAACCAGGACCCGGTCTACGGCTACCAGACCACCAACGTCGAGGCGCAGCTGCGCAACAGCAACTCGATGCTGCAGTGGATCCGCCGGATGATCGCCGTCCGCAAGGAGCACCCGACCTTCGGCCGCGGCACCTACGAGGAGATCGGCTCGCGCAACCCCACGGTGCTGTCGTTCGTCCGCGAGTTCGGCGACGACATCGTGCTGTGCGTCAACAACCTGTCCCGCTTCCCGCAGCCGGTGGAGCTCGACCTGCGCCGCTTCGAGGGCTACACGCCGATCGAGCTCACCGGCCGGGTGGAGTTCCCGCAGATCGGCGTGCTGCCCTACATGCTCACCCTCGCCGGGCACGGCTTCTACTGGTTCGAGCTGTCCAAGCCGGTGGAACCGGTCGAGGAGCCCCCCGCGGAGCCGGGGTCCGCGACCAGCCCGGTCGCCGACTCGCTGCTGGCCGCCGGCCTGGTCAGCGAGGCCGAGCAGATCCCGGGCGACAGCGACACCAGGACCGGCGACGACGTCCCGCTCAGCACCGGAGGACCCCGATGAGCACCGCCCTGGCCGACGTCCTGCGGGACTGGATGCCGCACCAGCGCTGGTTCGGCGGCAAGGGCCGCGAGTGGGCCGACGTCAGCGAGGAGGGCTTCTTCCTCTCCCGCAGCGAGCCGGTGGTGTCCGTGCACCGGGTGCGGGTGACCTACGCCGACGGCGCGACGGAGACCTACCTCGTGCCGCTGTCGTGGCGGGCGCACCCGGAGGAGGACCTGACCTCGGCCTTCATCGGCGCCGTCCCGGTCAAGGACGCCGAGGGCGCCGACCGGGAGAACTACGCCTACGACGCGATGCGCGACCGCGACGCCACGACGCCGTGGCTCACCCACCTCGTGGCGGCCTCGACCGTGGGGCCGATGCACTTCCACCCCTCCGGCAGCGCCCCCATCCCCGAGGGCGTCCCCGGCGACATCGTGTCCACCGAGCAGAGCAACACCTCGCTGGTCTACGGCCAGGACGCGATCTTCAAGCTGTTCCGCCGCCTCGAGCCCGGGCTCAACCCCGACGTCGAGATCGGCGAGGCGCTGCGCCGCACGGACAACCCGCACATCGCCCCGCTGCTCGGCCACGTGGAGATCGACGACGCCGACGGCGGGGAGCCGGCCACGGTCGCGATGCTGCAGACGTTCGTGCAGAACGCCAGCGACGGCTGGCGGCTGGCCACGGCCAGCGTCCGCGACCTCTACGCCGAGGGCGACCTGCACGCCGACGAGGTGGGCGGTGACTTCGCCGCCGACAGCGAGCGGCTGGGCGCGGCGACGGCGTCGGTGCACGCCGACCTCGCGCGGGTGCTGCCCACCGAGCCCGCCGACCGCGACTGGTTCGCCGCCACCGCCCGGGGCATGAACGAGCGGCTCGAGGCGGCCCTCGCCGTCGTCCCGCAGCTGGAGGAGCACCTCGAGCGGCTGCGGGCGGTCTACGCCGCCGTCGCCGACAGCCCCGAGACGGTGGTGCGCCAGCGGGTGCACGGCGACTTCCACCTCGGCCAGGTGCTGCGCACCGCGACCGGCTGGGTGGTGCTCGACTTCGAGGGCGAGCCGGCCCGGCCGCTGGCCGAGCGGCGGCAGCTCGACAGCCCGATGCGCGACGTGGCCGGGATGCTGCGCAGCTTCGACTACGCCGCACGGCACATGCTCGTGGAGCAGCCCGACGACCCGCAGCGCGCGTACCGGGCGCAGGAGTGGGCAGTGCGCAACCGCGGCGCCTTCTGTGCGGGCTACTCGGCGGCGAGCGGGATCGACCCGTGCGGGGACTCCCCCCTCCTGCGGGCCTTCGAGGCGGACAAGGCCGTCTACGAGTGCGTCTACGAGGCGCGCAACCGGCCGAACTGGCTGATGATCCCGCTCCAGTCGCTCTCCCGGCTCACCGCCGGCGAGGCCTGAGCCCGCACCGCACCGCACGCAGACGAGACGACGGCAGCAGAGGACGGCACCCCGACGATGACGACGAGCGACTCCCCCGGCCCCGAGACCCCCGAGGCGCCGGCCACCAAGGACGAGCTGCAGCGGGTGGTCGAGCAGAAGGCGGCTGCCGCCGAGGCGGCCGAGAGCGAGCCGGTCGTGAACCCGACGCCGGCCAAGAAGGCCCCGGCCAAGCGGGCCGCCGCGAAGAAGGCCCCGGCGAAGAAGGCCCCGGCGAAGAAGGCCGCGGCCGGGACCACCACCGCCGCGCTCGCCGACGGGGACGGCGCGGCCGAGCCCGCCGCCGCCAGGAAGGCGGCCAAGCGGACGACGAGGAAGGCCGCCGCGGCCGTCGGCGACGGCGCCCCGGCCAAGGCCACCCGCAAGCGCGCGCCGGCCGAGCGGACGGTCGCCGACACCGCCGCCGAGCCGGCCGCCGAGGTGGTCGCCGAGCAGGGCGGCACCACCGCCGCCCCGGTCGTGGCGCCGGCGCCGATCGCCGAGCCCGGCTCGCCGTCGGGCGCGCCCGCGGACCAGCCGGAGGCCCCCGACCCGAGCCCGGCGACGCCGGTGACCCCGCAGGCCCCGTCCGGGACGCCGTCGGAGTCGCCGTCCGGGTCGCCGTCGCAGGCGCCCGCCGAGGTCCCGGCCGGCTCGCCCGCGGAGGCCCCGGCCGAGCAGGCCGGCGTCGACGGGGGCGGGCTCGCCTCCGGCGCCGGCGGCGAGGGCGACCACGACCCCGTCGACGAGGTGACCGAGGAGGACCTGCGCGCCATCGTCGACGGCTGGTCGCGCGACCCGCACCGGGTCCTCGGCGCGCACCCGGCCGGCGACGGCTGGGTGGTGCGCGCGCTGCGCCCCGACGCGGCGGCCGTGGTCGTCGTCGACCAGGACGACGCCCGCTACGACGCCCGCCGGATCCACCCCGGCGGCATCTTCGAGGCGACCCTGCCCGGGCAGCCCGGCGACTACCGGCTCGACGTCACCTACGGGGAGGACACCTTCCTCGTCGACGACCCCTACCGCTGGCTGCCCACCCTCGGCGAGCTCGACCAGTACCTGGTCGGCGAGGGCCGGCACGAGCGGCTGTGGGAGGTGCTCGGCGCGCACGTCCGCCGCTACGACACCCCGCGCGGGCAGGTCGAGGGCGTCTCCTTCGCCGTGTGGGCGCCCAACGCCCAGGGCGTGAAGGTCACCGGCGACTTCGACTACTGGGAGGCCCGCGCCTACCCGATGCGCCAGCTCGGCTCGATCGGCGTCTGGGAGATCTACGTCCCGGGCGTGCAGGCCGGCAGCCGCTACCGCTTCCACGTGCTCGGCGCCGACGGCGTGTGGCGCGAGAAGGCCGACCCGCTGGCCTTCGCCACCGAGGTGCCGCCGCTCAACGCCTCCGTCGTCACCGAGTCCACCCACGAGTGGCACGACGACGAGTGGCTGGCCGCGCGCGAGCGCGGCGGCTGGCACGAGCGGCCGATGAGCATCTACGAGGTGCACCTGGGCTCCTGGCGGCAGGGCCTGTCCTACCGGGAGCTGGCCGAGGAGCTCGTCGACTACGCCGTCTCCGCCGGGTTCACCCACCTGGAGTTCCTCCCCGTCGCCGAGCACCCGTTCGGCGGCTCGTGGGGCTACCAGGTCACCAGCTACTACGCGCCGACGTCGCGGTTCGGCAGCCCCGACGACTTCCGGTACCTCGTCGACCGGGCGCACCAGGCCGGGCTCGGCATCATCGTCGACTGGGTGCCCGCGCACTTCCCGAAGGACGCCTGGGCGCTGGGCCGCTTCGACGGCACCGCGCTCTACGAGCACGCCGACCCCCGCCGCGGCGAGCAGCCGGACTGGGGCACGTTCGTGTTCAACTTCGGCCGCACCGAGGTGCGCAACTTCCTCGTGGCGAACGCGCTGTTCTGGGCGCAGGAGTTCCACATCGACGGCCTGCGCGTCGACGCCGTCGCCTCGATGCTCTACCTCGACTACTCGCGCGAGGACGGCGAGTGGGTGCCCAACGTGCACGGCGGGCGGGAGAACCTGGAGGCGGTGTCCTTCCTGCAGGAGGTCAACGCCACCATCTACCGCGAGGTCCCCGGCGTGGTCACCATCGCCGAGGAGTCGACCGCCTGGCCGGGCGTCACCCGGCCCACCCACCTCGGCGGCCTGGGCTTCGGCTTCAAGTGGAACATGGGCTGGATGCACGACTCGCTGGCCTACGTGGCCCGCCAGCCGGTGCACCGCAGCTACCACCACAACCAGCTGACGTTCTCGATGATGTACGCCTACTCCGAGAACTACGTGCTGCCGATCAGCCACGACGAGGTCGTGTACGGCAAGGGCTCGCTGCTGCGGAAGATGCCCGGCGACCGCTGGCAGCAGCTGGCCGGCGTGCGCGGCTACCTCGCCTACATGTGGGCCCACCCGGGCAAGCAGCTGCTGTTCATGGGGTCGGAGTTCGCCCAGGACGGCGAGTGGGCCGAGAGCCGCTCGCTGGACTGGTGGCACCTCGAGGACCCCGCGCACCGCGGCGTGCTGTCGCTGGTCACCGACCTCAACGCCCGCTACCGCGAGTTCGAGGCGCTGTGGTCGCTCGACGTCGACCCGGCCGGCTTCCAGTGGATCGACGCCAACGACGCGTCGGGCAACGTCGTCACCTTCCTGCGCTACGGCCGGCCGAAGGTCGCCGACGTCCCCACGCCCACGGAGGCCGCCGAGTCCGGCGACGGCGGCACGACGCCCGAGGGCGGGCAGACGCCGGGGCAGGCGCTGGCGATCGTCGCCAACTTCTCCGGCTCGCCGCACCACGGCTACCGCATCGGCCTGCCGCGCGGCGGCCGCTGGCGCGAGGTGCTCAACACCGACGCCGAGGGCTACGGCGGGTCCGGCGTCGGCAACTACGGCGGCGTCGACGCCGTCGAGGAGTCCTGGCACGGGCAGCCGTTCTCGGCCACCGTGTCCGCTCCGCCGCTCGGCACCCTCTGGCTGCTGCACGAGGGCTGAGCCCCCGGCGGTCCCCGTCCCGTCCCCGCCCCGGCCCCGCCGCGCTCCCCGCGCGGCGGGGCCGCGCGCAGACCCGTTCCGCGCTCCTCCCGGCCCGTGCATCATGGCCCGGCTCCGCGCCGCCCCGGCGGCGGCGGAGGGTCACGCCGGCTCCGCTGCCGGCACCGGCAGAGGAGGAACACCGCGCCATGAGGCATGCCCGACGCCCCGGACTCGCCGTGCTCGCGGTGGGCAGCGTGCTGCTCGCCGGGTGCTCGGGCACCGTCGTGGGTGCCGCGGCGCCCGGCCCCGGGGTGCCGGCCGACGTCGCCGCCGCCGACTTCCCGATCACCGGTGCGGCCGACACCGAGGCCGACCGCCTGGCGCGCAACGCCCTCGCCGACCTCGACGCGTTCTGGTCCGAGGCCTACCCGGAGTTCTTCGGCGAGGAGTACCAGCCGATCACCGGCGGCTACTTCTCGGTCGACTCCACCGCGATCGACGCGTCGGCGTACCCGGCCACCGGGATCGGCTGCGAGGAGGCGCCGGAGGACCCGGAGGGCGTCGCGAACAACGCCCACTACGACCCGAACTGCGACGTCGTCGCCTACGACCGGGCGCTGCTGCAGCAGCTCAGCGAGGCCAACGGCCCCTATCTCGGCCCCGCGGTGATGGCGCACGAGATCGGCCACGCGATGCAGGGCCGGTTCGGGTTCGCCGACTCCACGATCGTCGTCGAGACCCAGGCCGACTGCCTGGCCGGCGCCTTCACCCGCTGGGTGGTCGACGGCAACGCCGAGCACACGGCGCTGCGCATGTCGGAGCTCGACAGCGTCGTCCTCGGCTTCATCGGCCTGCGCGACCCGGTGGGCCTCGCCCCCGACGACGACCGGGCGCACGGCTCGGGCTTCGACCGGCTGTCGGGCTTCTACGCCGGCTTCGAGGGCGGCGTGGGCACCTGCCGCGACGACTTCACCGAGGACCGGCTGTTCACCGCCACCGAGTTCACCACCGAGGACGACCTCGACAACGAGGGCAACGCCCCGATCGACGAGATCGGCGGGCTGGTCGAGCAGACGCTGCCGGCGTTCTACGAGTCGGTGTTCCCCGGCCTGGGCGCCGAGTTCACCGCGCCGGCGATCGAGACCTTCGAGGGCACGGCGCCCGACTGCGGCGACATGGGCGCCGAGGACCGCGACGTCGGCTACTGCGAGGCCGACGACACCGTCTACGTCGACGGTGAGCTGCTCGGCGGGGCCTACGAGCAGATCGGCGACTTCGCCGTCGCCGCCGCCGTCTCGGTCGGCTACGCGCAGGCCGTCCGCTCCCAGCTGGACCTGCCCGTCGACGACGCCGCCGCCATCTCCTCGGCCGTGTGCCTGACCGGCTGGTACACCGCCCGGTTCTGGACCGGCGACTTCGAGCAGATCGGCAGCCTCTCCCCCGGCGACGTCGACGAGGCCGCCGTCTTCCTGCTCACCTACGGCCAGGAGGACGGCGTCTTCCCGAACACCGACCTGTCGGGCTTCGAGATGGTCGACGCCTTCCGCGACGGCTTCCTCGAGGGCGGGGCCGGCTGCGACATCGGCCTCTGACGGCGCCGGCCTCTGACGGCGCCGGCGTCCGGACGGCGCCGGGGCCGGCGTTCGGAGCGCGCCGGCGCGGGTAGGACCGCGCTGATGAGCCAGACAGCGCGCTCCCGGGGCCTGCTCGCCGCCGTGGCCACGCTCGGCGTCCTCGCGACGTCGGCGTGCTCCTACGTCGTCATCGGCACGCCGTCACTGCAGGGCATGCCGTCGCAGTCGGTCGACGACGGGACGCTGCAGATCGTCGGCTCCACCGACAACCCGATCGACGACCTGTCCCGCAATGCCCTGGCCGACCTCGAGACCTACTGGGCGCAGACGTTCCCCGAGGTCTACGGCGAGCAGTTCCCGCCGCTGACCGGCGGCTACTTCAGCGTCGACCCGAACGACATCGACCCGTCGGCCTACCCCGAGGGCATCGGCTGCGGCACCGACCCGCGCGACCTGGAGAACAACGCCTTCTACTGCTCCTCGCAGGGCGTGCCGAACTCCGACTCCATCAGCTACGACCGCGCCTTCCTCGGCGAGCTGGCCTCCCAGTACGGCGAGGTGCTGCCGCAGCTGGTGATGGCGCACGAGTTCGGCCACGCCGTGCAGGCGCGCGTGGGCTACCCGCGGACGTCGATCGCCACCGAGACCCAGGCCGACTGCCTGGCCGGCGCGTGGACGGCGTGGGTGGCCGACGGCAACGGCGAGTACGCCTCGGTCGACACCGCCGACCTCGACCAGCTGCTGCGCGGCTACTTCCTGCTGCGCGACCCGGTGGGCACCGGCTCCGGCGAGCAGCAGGCGCACGGCTCCTACTTCGACCGGGTCTCGGCCTTCCAAGAGGGCTTCGACGACGGCGCGACGGCCTGCCGCGACCGCTTCGGCCCCGACCGGGTCTTCACCCAGGGCGAGTTCACCAGCGACGCCGACTTCGCCAGCGGCGGCAACGCGCCCTTCCCCGACACCGAGGACCTCATCGCGGCGTCGCTGCCGGAGTTCTGGGGCCGCGCGTTCAGCGAGGTCCTCGACGCGCAGTTCACCGACCCGGAGCTGCAGAGCACCGACGGCCCGCCGTCCTGCGCCCCCGCGGACGTCGCGCTCGTCTACTGCCCCGACGGCGGCGACGGGTCGGGCCTCGTGGCCTACGACGCCGACTTCGCCTCGGCGGCCTACGACCTCGGCGACTTCGCGCTGGTCACCGGCGTGGCGATCCCGTACTCACTCGCCGCCCGCGACCAGCTGGACCTGTCCACCGACGACACCGCGGCGCTGCAGTCGGCGGTCTGCCTGACCGGCTGGTACTCCGCGCAGGTCTACAACAACCAGCTCGAGTCGGTGCGGATCTCGCCCGGCGACATCGACGAGAGCGTGCAGTTCCTGCTCGAGTACGGCAACGACCCGGACGTGCTCGCCGACGTCGAGCTGACCGGCTTCCAGCTCGTCGACCTGTTCCGCGCCGGCTTCCTGAACGGCGCGGCCAGCTGCGACGTCGGCGTCTAGCTCCTCGGTAGGGGGCGGCTCAGTAGAGGGCGGCCATCAGCTGGCGGCGCGCGGCGACGACGCGCGGGTCGTCGGCACCCACGACGTCGAACAGCTCGACCAGGTGCACGCGCGCGGCGTCGCGGTCCTCGCCGGCGGTGCGCCGGACCGTGTCGACCAGGCGGGTGAAGGCGCCCTCGACGTCGCCGGTGCCGAGCAGGAAGTCTGCGGCGCGGGTCTGCGCCTGCACGTCGTCGGGGGCGGCGTCGGCGCGGGCGACGGCGTCGGGGCCGGCGTCCTCGGCGCGGCGGATGAGCCGCACCTGGCTGAGCGCGAGGCCGGCGACCGGGTGGTCGGGCTCGGCCTCGAGGATCGCGGCGTAGGCGGCCTCGGCGGCCTCCAGGTCACCGCGCTCGAGCGCGGCCTCGGCGGCGTCGAGGCGGGGGTCCTCCAGGCCGTCGTCCTCGCCCTCGGCCGCGCCCGGGACGGCACCGCCGGTGGTGGCGCGCACCAGCTCGGTGACGAACTGGCGGGCCTGCTCCTCGGGGATCGCGCCGGTGAACTCGGCGACCAGCTGCCCCTGCCAGACGGCCTTGACCGCCGGGATGCCCTGCACGCGCAGGCCCTGGGCCAGCGCCGGGTTGGCGTCGACGTCGACCTTGGCCAGCACCCACGAGCCGCCACCCTCGGCGGCGAGGCGCTCGAGCACCGGGGACAGCTGCTTGCACGGGCCGCACCACTCGGCCCACAGGTCGAGGACGACCGGCACCTGGAAGGAGCGGTCGAGGACCTCGGTCTGGAACGTGGCCTCGGTGACGTCGACGACCGCCGAGCCGGGCGCGCCCGCGGGGGCCGCGGCGCTGGGCGGCGGCGCGGCCTGGGCCCGGGCGGCGGCCTCGGAGCGCGCCTTGACGGCGGCGAGGTCGACCGCACCGGCGAGGGAGGCGGCCAGCTGTGCCTGCTGGGCCTGCGCGCGCGGGTCGGGGCGTCCGGGACGGGTGGGCTGCATGGACCCCATGATCCCACCGGCCCGGACGCGCCGTGTCAGCCCTCGGCGGACGGGGCGGGGTCGAGCCCGGCGACGTCGCCCGCGCCCAGGCGCACCCGGCGCAGCAGCTCGAACAGCGTCTCCTGCTCGGCCTCGGGGAGGTCGTCGAGGCCGAAGCCGAGCGCGGTCAGCTCCTCGGTGGCGGCCTCCACGACCGCGCGGCCGCGCTCGGTGATGCCGGCGAGCACGCCGCGGCCGTCGGCGGGGTTGGGCCGGCGGTCGACGTAGCCGGCCGCGGCCAGCCGGTCGATGGCGTTGGTGACGCTCGTGGGGTGCACCATCAGCCGGCTGCCGATGACCTTGAGCGGCAGCTGCCCGGTGCGGCTGAAGGTGAGCAGCACGAGCACCTCGTAGCGGGCGAAGGTCAGCCCGTGCGGGCGCAGCACCTCGTCGAAGCGGGCGAGCAGTATCTGCTGGACCCGGAACACCGAGGTCGCCGCGCGCATCGCCGAGGCCGGCCCGAAGTGCTGCTCCCAGGTCTCCCCCGCGCGCTCGATCGGGTCGAACGGCAGCCCCAGCGCCCGGACCATGCGCCCGACGCTACCTGCCGCGCCCCGCCGTCCCCTCCGCGACGCCGACCGGTCACCCGCTCGCGCCATGTCGACCTGCTGCGGTCTCGGCGGCCGTGAGGGGACACCAGGTCGACAACGGGCGTCCCGCCTGTGGACGACGGCGACGCGACACCGGCCCGCTCGGCCATCCTCCGGCGGTGCCCATCCGCCCCTCCCGCCCGGCACGGCTGCGCGGTCGCGTCTTCCGCGGGTCGTCGCAGGTCGCCGCCGGCCGCCTCACCCGGGGTCAGCTGCGCAGCGCCGCCTGGCAGCGCCTGTTCCGTGACGTCTACGCATGCGCGACGGTGGCCGTCACCCACGAGGTGCGCGCCGGCGCGGCGGCACTGCTGCTCATGCCGGGTGCGGTGGTCTCCGGCCGGAGCGCCGCCGTCCTGTGGGGCGTGGACGCCGCCGGCCCGGGCGATGACGTCGAGCTCACCGTGCCGCCCGGCTCCTCGGCGTCGACCGCCCCAGGCGTGCGTGTCCGCCGGTGGGCACTGACGGCGAACCAGGTGACCACCCGCCGCGGCATCCCGGTGACCACCGCGGGGACCACCGCGGTCGACCTCGGACGCGGACCTGGAACGCTCGCGGACTCGGTGGCGCTCGTCGACGCGCTCGTCGTGGCGAAGGCGACCGACCTAGCCGCCGTCCGGGCGTCCGCGGCGGCCGCGACCGGACCCGGCTGCCGACGCGCGCGGCAGGTCGCCGAGCTGGCCGACGGACTGGCCGGATCGCCGCAGGAGACCCGGCTCCGGCTGCTGCTGCACCGCGCGCGCCTCCCCCGGCCGATCGCGCAGCACGCCGTCGTCGACGGTGAGGGCCGCTTCGTGGCGCGGGTGGACTTCGCCTGGCCCGAGCAGCGGGTCGCCGTCGAGTACGAGGGCCGGTGGCACGGCCAGCCGCAGCAGGTGGCGCCCGACCGCGCCCGGCTCAACCGGCTCACCGCGGCCGGTTGGCGGGTGGTGTTCGTGACCGCCGAGGACCTGCGCGAGCCCGACCTCGTCATCGCCCGCGTCGCCGCCGCACTCACGATGACCCCGCCTGTTGTCGACCTGCGGCCGCCTCGGCGGCGCTGAGACAGCCGCAGGTCGACAACAGGCGTAGGCGGCCCAGCCGGATCTCGACGCGGCTGCCGGCCGACCGCCCGGGCCTCAGGCGGCGGGGCGCAGGCGCGGGACCTCGCGGACGCCGAACACCTCGCGCAGCGCGACGCGGGCCGCGTTGTCGCCGCACGCGCCGTGCACCGCGGGCCCGGGCGGGGTGGCCGCGGACGCGAGGAACACCCCGTCGACCGGCGTCTTGTAGGTGTTCCACCGCGGCACCGGGCGGAAGAGCATCTGCCGCAGCGACGCCTCGCCGTTGGAGATGTCGCCGCCAATGTGGTTCGGGTTCCACGCCTGCATCGCCGGCGCGTTCTTCACCACCCGCTCGAGCACGGTGTCGCGGAAGCCGGGCGCGAAGCGCTCGATCTGCGCCTCGATGGCGTCGGTCATGTCTACCGGCGAGCCGTGCGGCACGTGCACGTACGCCCAGAACACGTGACCGCCCTCGGGCGCGCGGGTCGGGTCGACGACGGTCGGCTGGACGGCGAGCACGTAGGGCCGGTCGGTGGTCCGCCCGTGCGCCGGCGCCGACTCCCCCGCCATCGTCTCCTCGAGGGTGCCGGCGACGTGGATGGTGCCCGCCCGCCGGACGTCGGCGTTGGTCCACGGCACCGGCTCCGAGAGCACCCAGTCGACCTTGAACACGCCCGGCCCGTGCGTGTACCGCGACACCCAGCGCCGGTACCCCTCGTTCACGCGGTCGCCGGCCATGTCGACGAACGCCCGCGGCGTGGTGTCCAGCAGCACCGCCGGCACGCCCTCGAACTCGCGCAGGTCGGTGACCCGGTGCCCGGTGACCACCTCGCCGCCCTGCTGCTCGAGCGCGGTGACCATCGCGTCGGCCAGCCGCTGCGACCCGCCCTCGACCAGCGGCCAGCCGCGGTGGTGGGCGAGCATCCCGAGCACCATCCCGAGCCCCGCGGTCAGCGGGCGGCCGAGGTCGAGCATCCCGTGCGCGGCGGCGCCGGCGATCAGCGCCTGCGCCTCCTCGGTGTCGAACCAGCGCCGCGCCAGCCAGCGCACGTTGGGCAGCGCGTTGAGCGCGAAGTGGGTGACCGCGCCGACGCTGCGGGTGGGCAGCCGCCGCAGCCGGCTCATGAGGAAGAAGTCGATGACGTCCTGCGCCGAGTCGACCAGCGGGCCGAACAGCCGCCGGTAGGCGTCGGCGTCGGGTCCGAGCCCGTCGGCGGTCTCCTCCAGCGAGTACCGCGCCACCGCCGCCCGGCCGCCGTCGAGCGGGTGGGCGTAGGCCACCTCGGGGTGCACCAGCCGCACGCCGCGACTGGGCAGGTCGAACTCGCGGAAGAACGGCGCGGCCGCGGCCATGGGGTGCACGATCGAGCAGACGTCGTGCCGGTAGCCCGGCCGGGTCAGCTCCTCGGTGCGCATCCCGCCGCCGGGGCGGTCGGCGGCCTCGACCACCTGCACGCGCAGGCCGGCGGCGGCCAGCCGGAGGGCTGCGGCGAGGCCGTTGGGCCCCGATCCGACGACGACGGCGTCCGGCTTCCCGTTCACCGAACCAGTCTCCCCGCCGGGGCTCAGAGCTGCGCGAGGAGCCGGTCGGCGGCGCGGTAGGGGTCGGTCTCCCCCGCCACCACCTCGCCGGCGAGGGCGCCCAGCGCCGCCGACCCGCGCACCTCGCCCATCCGCTCGCGCAGCCCGGCCAGCGCGATCGCCTCGATCTCCCGGGCGGCCCGCTCGGCGCGGCGGCGGGCGCCCTCGCCGGAGGACCCCAGCCAGCGGCGGTGCTCCTCGACCTCGGCGAGCACCCGGTCGATCCCCTCGTCCCGGGACGCCACGGCCCGCACGATCGGCGGCTTCCACGCGCCCGGGCCGGTGTGCCGCCCGCCGAGGGACTGCATGTAGCGCAGGTCCCGCACGGTGGAGTCCGCGCCGTCGCGGTCGGCCTTGTTGACGACGAAGACGTCGGCGACCTCGAGGATCCCCGCCTTGGCCGCCTGGATGCCGTCGCCCATGCCCGGCGCGACCAGCACGAGCGTGGTGTCGGCGAGCGAGGCGATCTCCAGCTCCGACTGCCCGACACCGACGGTCTCGACCAGCACGACGTCGCAGCCGGCCGCGTCGAGCACCCGCAGCGCCTGCGGGGTCGCCCACGCCAGCCCCCCGAGGTGGCCGCGGGAGGCCATCGACCGGATGTAGACGCCGCCGTCGCCGGCGTGGTCCTGCATCCGCACCCGGTCGCCGAGCAGCGCGCCGCCGGAGAACGGCGAGGACGGGTCGACGGCGAGCACGCCCACCCGCCGGCCGGCGGCCCGCAGCGCGCGGACCAGCGCCGTCGTCGTCGTGGACTTGCCCACCCCCGGCGAGCCGGTCAGGCCGATGACCTGCGCGTGCCCGGTGTGCGGGGCGAGCGCGGCGGCGACCTCGCGGAGCACCGGGCTCGCGTCCTCGACCAGCGAGATCAGCCGGGCGACCGCGCGGGCCTCGCCGTCGCGGGCGCGGGCGACGAGGTCGGGGACGTCGACAGCGCGCCGGGCGCGGCGGGAGAGCCGTTGCCCGCGGGGGGCGACGGGGCCGGGCGTCGCGACGGCCGTGCCATCCGGAGGGCCGTCGGGGGTCACGCCTTCGCGGGCACGTGCAGGATCAGCGCGTCGCCCTGGCCGCCGCCGCCGCACAGCGCGGCGGCACCGACGCCGCCGCCGCGGCGGCGCAGCTCCAGGGCGAGGTCGAGCACGATCCGGGCACCGCTCATGCCCACCGGGTGGCCGAGGGCGATCGCGCCGCCGTTGGGGTTGACCTTCTCCGGGTCGATGCCGAGCTCGCGGGTGGACACGATGCCCACCGCGGCGAACGCCTCGTTGAGCTCGACGAGGTCGAGGTCCTTCGGGTCGATGCCCTCGCGGGCGCAGGCCTTCTGGATCGCCCGCGACGGCTGGCTCTGCAGCGTGGCGTCCGGCCCGGCGACGACGCCGTGCGCGCCGATCTCGGCGATCACGGTGCAACCGAGCTCGGCGGCCTTCTCCGCGGACATGACGACGACCGCGCAGGCGCCGTCGGAGATCTGCGAGGCGGTGCCGGCGGTGATGGTGCCGTCCTTGGCGAAGGCCGGCTTGAGCTTGGCGAGGGTCTCGACCGTGGTGTCGGCGCGGATGCCCTCGTCCTCGCGGAACTCGATCGGGTCGCCCTTGCGCTGCGGGATGAGGACGGGGGTGATCTCCTCGTCGAAGACCCCGTTCTTCTGCGCGCGGGCGGCCTTCTGGTGGCTCTCCGCGGCGAAGGCGTCCTGCTCCTCGCGGGTGAGCTGGTACCTCTCGTTGGCCCGCTCGGTCAGGGCGCCCATGGCGATCTGGTCGAAGGTGTCCGACAGCCCGTCGTGGGCCATCGAGTCGACCAGCGTGGCGTCGCCGTACTTGGTGCCGGTGCGGGAGCTGGGCAGCAGGTGCGGCGCCTGGGTCATCGACTCCATGCCGCCGGCGACGACGACGTCGAACTCGCCGGCGCGGATGAGCTGGTCGGCCAGCGCGATGGCGTCGAGGCCGGACAGGCAGACCTTGTTGAGCGTGAACGACGGCACCGACATCGGGATGCCGCCGGCCACCGCGGCCGGGCGAGCCGGGTTCTGGCCGGCGCCGGCCTGGATGACCTGGCCCATGATCACGTAGTCGACCTGGTCGCCGCTGATGCCCGCGCGCTCCAGGGCGGCCTTGATGGCGACGCCGCCGAGGTCGGCGGCGGAGAAGTCCTTGAGCGAGCCGAGGAGCCGGCCCATCGGGGTCCGGGCGCCGCCGACGATGACCGAGCGGGACATGCTGCCTCCAAGGGCGCGTCGCCGACGCTGGCGACAGCGGATCGGGCCGCACCCGCAGGACAGCGAGTCGCGGCGAACGGGCTGTCGGACAGGATAGATCGGTTCTCCAACCGGGTCGACGGACCCGTCGGGGCCGGAGACCGTCACGTGATGCCCACCACACCCGAGAGTCGTCTCAGACGTCTTGCGCCAAGATGGCCCGATGACCGCCGACGCCCCCGCGGGTCTGCCCGCCGAGCTGTTCACGACCATCGACCACGTCGGGATCGCCGTCCCCGACCTGGACGAGGCGATCGCGTTCTACGCGGACACCCTGGGCGTGCGCTCGGTGCACGAGGAGACCAACGAGGAGCAGGGCGTCCGCGAGGCCATGCTCGCCGTCGGCACCGGCGAGACCCGCATCCAGCTGCTGGCCCCGCTGACCCCGGAGTCGACGATCGCCAAGTTCATCGGGCGGTCGGGCCCGGGCCTGCAGCAGCTCGCCTTCCGGGTCGACGACGTCGAGGCCGTGAGCGCCACGCTGCGCGAGCGCGGCCTGCGGCTGCTGTACGACACCCCGAAGCGGGGGACGTCGGACAGCCGGGTCAACTTCGTGCACCCCAAGGACGCCGGCGGCGTGCTCGTCGAGCTCGTCGAGCCCGCCCGCACCGCCCGCTGACCCGTCGCCGGCCGGGGTGAGACATCCGCCACGGTCTCGCCGCCCGGCCTCGCGACGCCTGGTTACCCATCGGTAACCTCCGCCGCACCGCACCGCCCTCCGAGCCAATGAAGACCCGGGAGACACACGTGGACGCCATTCGGGACGCCATCCTCGCCGACCAGCTCAGTGACATCGGCGGCCTGCCGGTGCCGGAGTCCTACAAGGCCGTGCTGGTCCGCAAGGACGAGCAGGAGATGTTCGCGGGCCTGCCCACCAAGGAGAAGGACCCGCGCAAGTCGCTGCACGTGGAGGAGGTCGCCACCCCCGAGCTCGGCCCGGGCGAGGCGATCGTCGCCGTCATGGCGTCGTCGGTGAACTACAACACCGTCTGGACGTCGATCTTCGAGCCGGTCTCCACCTTCGGCTTCCTCGAGCGCTACGGCCGCCAGAACGACCTCACCAAGCGCCACGACCTGCCCTACCACGTGGTGGGCTCGGACCTGGCCGGCGTCGTGCTGGCGGTCGGTGCGGGCGTGAACAAGTGGAAGCCCGGCGACGAGGTCGTGGCCCACTGCCTGTCGGTGGAGCTGGAGGACCCGGCCGGCCACGACGACACGATGATGGACCCGCAGCAGCGGATCTGGGGCTTCGAGACCAACTTCGGCGGCCTGGCCGAGCTGGCGCTGGTCAAGAGCAACCAGCTCATGCCCAAGCCCGCCCACCTCTCCTGGGAGGAGGCGGCCGCCCCCGGGCTGGTCAACTCCACCGCCTACCGGCAGCTCGTCTCCCGCAACGGCGCGGCGATGAAGCAGGGCGACGTCGTCCTCATCTGGGGCGCCTCGGGCGGCCTGGGCTCCTACGCCACCCAGATGGCGCTCAACGGCGGGGCGATCCCGGTCTGCGTGGTCTCCTCCCCCGAGAAGGCCGACATCGTCCGGAAGATGGGCGCCGAGCTGGTCATCGACCGCTCCGCGGAGGGCTACCGGTTCTGGAAGGACGAGGACACCCAGGACCCGAAGGAGTGGCAGCGGTTCGGCAAGCGGATCCGCGAGCTCACCGGCGGCGACGACGTCGACATCGTCTTCGAGCACCCCGGCCGGGAGACCTTCGGCGCGAGCGTCTACGTCGCCAAGAAGGGCGGCACCATCGTCACCTGCGCCTCCACCAGCGGCTACATGCACTCCTACGACAACCGCTACCTCTGGATGAACCTCAAGCGCATCGTCGGGTCGCACTTCGCCAACTACAAGGAGGCGTGGGAGGCCAACCGGCTCATCGACAAGGGGCTGATCCACCCGACCCTGTCGAAGACCTACGCCATGGACGAGGTCGGCCAGGCCGCCTACGACGTCCACCACAACCTCCACCAGGGCAAGGTCGGCGTGCTGACCCTCGCCCCCGAGGAGGGCCTCGGCGTCAAGGACGCCGAGAAGCGCGAGAAGCACCTCGCCGCGATCAACCGCTTCCGCGGCGTCTGACCCGGTCGTCTGACCCGGTCGTCTGACCCGGTCGTCTGACCCGGTCGTCTGACCCGGTCGTCTGACCCGGTCGCCGGGCCCGGTCGCCCGGGCCCGGCGACCGTGGCATGCTGCCGGCCCGGGCGCCCCTCGCGGGCGCCCGGGCACCCCGGGGGGGACCGCTTCGTTGACCGACGGGGCGCGGTCCGGGGGCTCCCGGGCCCGACGCACGGGCCCCGGCCGACACGCTGACGACACCCCCCGACTCTGCGAGGATGACCCGCATGACCGATCCCCGCCGCGACCTGCTGCCCATGCGCGAGGCACAGCACTCGTTCGACGTGGTGCTGCGGGGCTACGACCGCCACCAGGTGGCCGAGACGATCGAGCGTCTCGAGGCCGACATCCGGGTGGCGCTCGCAGACCGGGACGCCGCGGCCGGCCGCGTCAGCGACCTCGCCGCCCAGCTCTCGGCGATGCACGCGGAGATCGACCAGCTGCGCCGCAAGGCCGCCAACCAGGGCCCGGCCACGTTCGAGAACATGAGCGAGCGCATCTCGCACATGCTCCGGCTGGCCGAGGAGGAGGCCGCCGACATCCGCGGGGCCGCCGAGCAGGAGGCCCGCGCGCTGCGCGAGCAGACCGCCGCCGAGGAGCGCGCGATGCTCGAGCGGCACGCCGCCGGCCGGGCCGAGGTCGAGCGGATGCTCGCCGAGGCCCGCCAGAACGCCGAGCAGATCGCCAGCAAGGCGCAGATCCGCGCCGACGAGCTGGTCGCCAAGGCCCAGGAGAAGGTCGCCCGCCTCGACGCCGAGTCCCAGGCCCGCCGCACCAAGGTGGAGCAGGACTTCGACATCGCGCAGCGCGCCCGCCGCGACGAGGCCGCCCGCGCCGCCGAGGAGCGCGAGCGCGCGTCGGTGCAGGCCGCGCAGGACCGGGTGGCCGCCGCCGAGGCGCACGCCGCCCGGATCGTCGGGGAGGCCGAGGCCTCCGCCGCCGCCATCCGCCGCATCCGCGACGAGCTGACCGGCCGCCTCGTGGAGGCCCGGCGGGTGCTGTCCACCCTGCCTGAGCTCGGCGACCGCCCCCAGCCGCGCCCGGCGGGTCCGCAGCAGCCCCAGCAGGGCCCGGCCCCCCAGGGCCAGGCGCCCCAGTCCCCGGCACAGCAGCCGCGGCCGGGCGCGACCCAGGAGGCGCGCCTCCCCCGGCGCGAGCCGCAGGGCCCGCCCACGGCCATGCAGCCCGCCGTCGGCCCGCAGACCGGGATGCAGCCGGCGGTCGGCCCGCAGACCGCCGTCCAGCCGGCGGTGCAGCCCGCCGGTGGTCCGCAGACCGGCGGACAGCAGGCGCCGCAGCGGCCCACGCCCGGCCGCGCGGGAACCGCGCCGCAGCCGGTGACCCAGCCGGCCACGCAGCAGCCCGGCGCCTCGCCGGAGCAGACGCAGCAGATCCGCCCGGTGCACACCAGCGCGCAGGACGAGGGACGGCACTCCGGCGGCTCGACCCGCGTCGACGCCGCCCGGCCCGAGGGCGCGCAGGCCGACGAGGACCGGGCCGCCGGCGAGGGCCCGCAGACGCAGGTCCAGCCGGCCGTCGGCCCGCGGGACACCGGCAACCAGCCGGCCGTCCCCGGGCGGCGTTGAGCCCCGCCCGCACTCCGGCGGCGACGCAGCGCGACCGGCGCGCGGACGGCGGCCCGGCAGGGTAGGCAGGACCCGTGCCTGACGCCGCCGGACCGGAGGGCGCCGGACCCCGGCACGCCGCTCCGGACGGCGTCCTCCCGGCGCCCGGACCCGGCGGGCCGCGGCCGCCCTCCCGTGCCCGGCACCGGCGGCGCCCCGCCTGGCCGCGACCGCCGGTCCGCGGCGCGCTGCTGGCCCTCGCGCTCGCGGTGCTGGTCGTCGGCGCGGCCTTCGTCCCCCGGCTGACCGGCGACGCCGACGGCAGCACCGGCGGCCCCTCCCCGGCCCCGCCGTCGGGGACGACGCCCTCCGCTGAGCCGTCGGCCGCCTCCCCCGGCGCGGCCTCGCCCGCCGAGTGGCTGGCCGCCGCGCTGCCGCCGTCGACCGACCTGGCCGCCTCGGCCGGCGTGCGCGAGGAGCTGGCCGCGGAGGGGGTGCCGGCCGACCGGCTGCGCCCGGCCGAGCGGAGCGTCTCCTCGGGGAGCCTGCTCGCCGTCGTCGGGCCGGCGCCCGAGGACGCGCGGGTGGTGGCCGCCTTCGACCGGCCCGGCGACGGCAGCCGGGTGCTCGTCGTCGACCCCGCGCCCGCCGAGCCGACCCCCGGGGAGCTGGATCGCCGCCGGGCGCTGGCCGACGCGCTGCTCGTCAACCCGGCCACCGGCGACGACCCGGCGGTCACCGCTGTCCTCGGGTCCGCCGACGTCGACGCGCGGCTGCTGAGCATGCTCGCCGCCGTCGCCGCGCGCGACGGCGTCGGCGTCGCCGGCTTCCCCGCGCTGCCCGGCGAGGAGGACGGCGACGCCCCGGCCCGGCGGGTGCTCCTCGACGCCGTGGCGGGCGCGCCCGTGCCCGCCGACGCGGCGGCCACGGACGCGCTCCGGGAGTGGCTGGCCGCACAGCTGCCGCCCTACCGCCCCGACGACGTGCAGGTGACCGACGCGGGTGTGCTGGTGTCGTTCCACTACGCCTCGGCGCCCGACGCCCTGGTCAGCGCGGCCTCCGGCTGACGGCACGCCCGGGAGGACCCCGGAGTGCGGCCCGCCCGGGCAGCGGGTAGACGTGGGGCGGTCGCCCGGCTGCGCCGGAGCGCGGGGTGCCGCGAGCAGCGGGTCAGCACACGGGGAGGCAACAGTGGCGAGGACGGGCCGGGTCCTGGCGGTGGCGGCGCTGACGGCGGGCCTGGCGGGCCTGCCCCTGCCCGCGGCGAGCGCCGCCGACGGGGGGCTGCTGCGGCTGGCGCACCTGTCCCCCGACACCCCCGCGGTCGACGTGTACGTCGACTCCGTGGCCGACCCCGCCGCCGGCCAGGTGTTCCCGGCGGTCGGCTACGGCACCGTGTCGGACTACCAGACCGTCCCGGTCGGCACGTACGCGATCAGCATGCGGGCCGCGGGTGCCGCTCCCGACAGCCCGCCGGTGCTGTCCACGACGGTGCAGGTGGGCACCGACTCCGCCCGCACGGTGGCCGGCGTCGGCCCGTTCGCCGACCTCGGCCTGGAGGTGCTCGAGGACGACCTGACGCCGCCGCCCGCGGGCTCCTCGCGGGTGCGCGTCATCGCCGCCGCGGCGAGCGCGCCGACCCTCGACGTCGCCGTGCCCGGCGGCCCCGCGGTCGCCACCGATCTGACCTTCGCCGACACCACCGGCTACGTCGACGTGCCCGCCGGCGCCACCAGCATCAGCGTCACGCCCGAGGGCGGGCAGGCCACCGACCTGCCGGTGCAGGTGGACGCGGGCTCGGTCTACAGCGTGCTGGTGCTCGACCGCCCGGGCGGCGGCCTGACGGTGCGGACGGCGCTCGACGCGGCCGGCCCGGGCGTGGTCCCCGCGGGCGGCGTGGAGGCCGGCGCGGGCGGGACGGCCGGCGGCTCCGCGTCCCTGCCGGTGGTGCTCACCGCCACGGCCGGCTCGCTGACCGCCGGCGCGGGGCTGCTCCTCGTCGCCTCCCGGCGCACCGCGGCCGCCGGTCCCCGGCACGCCGCCCGCGCCCGGCACGCCGCCGGCCCGCGGGCGCGGTGACCTCCGCCCGCCACCGCGCCGTCCCCCGCCGGTCGCGGCACCGCGCACCCCGCCGGCCGGGGGCGGTGCTGCTGCGCGTCGTCGTCGCGGTCCTCGCCCTCGCCGCCGGCGCGGGGACCCTCCTGACGCCCGGGTCCCCGGCTCCGGCGGAGGCCGCCGCGTCCGCGTCCGCGCCTCCGGGCCCGGTGGTGCTGGCCGCCCGGCCGTCCGCGGCCACCGCGACGCCCACCCGGGTGCGGGTGCCGGCGATCGGCGTCGACAGCGCCCTGGTCGACCTCGGCCTCGACGCCGCCGGCGCGCTCGAGGCGCCCGCCGACTCCTCCCTCGCCGGCTGGTACGCCGACGGGCCGGTGCCCGGGGAGACCGGCCCCGCGGTCGTGGCCGGCCACGTCGACTCCACCGAGGGCCCGGCGGTGTTCTTCCGGCTGCGCGAGCTCGCCCCCGGCGACGAGGTGCTGGTCGACCGCTCCGACGGCACGACGGCCCGGTTCACCGTCACCCGCGTCGAGCGGCACCCCAAGGACGCCTTCCCCACCGACGCCGTCTACGGTCCCACCGCCGACGCCCAGCTGCGGCTGGTGACCTGCGGCGGCGCCTTCGACCGCGCGGTGCGCAGCTACGAGGACAACGTGGTGGTGTTCGCCCGCGCGGTGGGGTGAGCCCTCGTCTAGCGGCGGCGGTCGCGGGCCCGCCAGCAGGCGGCGTGCCAGTGCCGGCGCAGGTCGGCCGCGGAGTCGGTGTCCCACGGCTCGAGGTCGGAGTCGCGGGCGTAGGCGGGCCACGTGACCAGGTGCGGCGTGCCGGGCCGGATCTCCTGGTCGCAGCCGGGGCAGCGGTAGGCCTTGGCGCTCGCGGCCCCGCTCAGCTGCCGGACGACCCAGTCGCCGTCGCCGGCCTCCTCCACGCTCTCGGGCCGACGTGACAGCGGGGGGCGGCCACCCGGCCGCCCCCCGCTGCTCCGTCGTCCCCGGCGCGGCACGGCCTCAGCGGCGGGAGTAGTCCCGGAACCCGCGGCCGGTCTTGCGGCCGAGGTACCCGGCGGTGACCAGGTGCTCGAGCAGCGGCGCCGGCGCGAAGCCGGGCTCGCGGAACTCGGTGTAGAGCTCCCGCTCGATCGCCAGCGACACGTCGAGGCCGACGACGTCGAGCAGCTCGAAGGGCCCCATCGGGTAGCCGCAACCGACCTTCATCGCGGCGTCGATGTCGTCGGCGGTCGCGTAGTGCGCCTCGAGCATCTTCACGGCGTCGTTCAGGTACGGGAACAGCAGCGCGTTGACGATGAACCCGGCGCGGTCGGTGCAGGAGACCGCGTGCTTGCCCAGCTGCGCGCAGACCGCGTGGGCGGTGGCCGCGACGTCGGGGGCGGTGGCGATGGTGCTGACCACCTCCACGAGCTTCATGACCGGCGCGGGGTTGAAGAAGTGCAGGCCGACGACGTCGCCGGGGCGCTCGCTGGCCTTGGCGCACTCGATGACCGGCAGGCTCGACGTCGTCGTGGCGAGGACAGCCCCGGGCTTGGCGATCTCGCCGAGCGCCGCGAACAGCGCCTGCTTGACCGGCAGCGACTCGACGACGGCCTCGATGACGAGGTCGCGGTCGGCGAGGTCGTCCAGCGAGGTGGTACCGCGGACCCGGCCGAGCACCTCGTCGCGGCCGGCCTCGTCGAGGCGCCCGCGGGCCACCTGCTTGTCCAGCGACTTGCGCAGCGCGGCCGAGACGGCGTCGACCTTCTCCGGCGAGCGGGCCTGGAAGACCACGTCGTAGCCGCCCTTGGCGACGACCTCGATGATCCCGGTGGCCATCGTGCCCGAGCCGACGACGCCGACCAGCGAGACCGGGCGCGCCCCCTCGGCCGCGCCGCCGGCGGGCGGGGTGGCGGCGTCGGGGACGACCTCGGCGGAGTCGCGGCCGGCGTAGGTGTAGAAGCCGCGGCCGGACTTCCGGCCCAGCAGGCCCGCGGTCATCATCTGCTTGATGACCGGGCTCGGCGCGTGCAGCCGGTCGCGCGACTGCTTGTACATCGTGTCGAGGATCTCGTAGGCGGTGTCGATGCCGATGAGGTCCATGAGCGCCAGCGGGCCCATCGGCAGGCCGCAGCCCAGCCGCATGGCCGCGTCGATGTCCTCGCGGCTGGCGTAGCGGTTCTCGTACATCGAGACCGCGTGGTTGAGGTAGCCGAACAGCAGCGCGTTGGCGATGAAGCCGGCCTTGTCGCCGATCGTCACGTCGACCTTGCCGAGGCGCTCGGCCAGGGCCTCGACGTCCTCGATGACCGAGGGCTCGGTGACGACGGTGCGCACGACCTCGACCAGCTTCATGACCGGCGCCGGGTTGAAGAAGTGCATCCCGATGACCTTGCTCGGGCGGCCGGTGGCCACCGACAGCTCGGTCACCGACAGGCTCGAGGTGTTCGTGGCCAGGATGGTGTCCGGCGGGCAGATCTTGTCGAGCTTCGCGAACAGGTCGGTCTTGAGCTCCATCCGCTCCGGGACGGCCTCCACGACCAGCTCGGCGGAGGCGAGGTCCTCCAGCGAGGTGCTGAACCGGATCCGGCCGAGGATCGCGTCGCGCTCCGCCGGCTCCAGCTTGCCGCGCGAGACCGCCTTGTCCGTCGACTGCTCGACGTGCCCGCGTCCGCGCGCGAGGGCGTCCTCGCTGATCTCCACGGCGGTCACCGACAGGCCCGCGCGGGCCAGCACCTCGGCGATGCCCGCACCCATGGTGCCGAGCCCCACCACGCCGACCTCGGTCAGTTCTCTGGCCACGCTGCCATCTCCTCCCGTCCGCTGACCGGGGCAGTCTCCCACCCGGGGAGGGCCGCCCCTACCGGCGGGTAGCGGGAGCCACGGCCCGGCCGGAGGGACGTGCCGCTGCACGGACGTCGGACGGCGTGCAGTCGAACCGGGCCCGGAAGAGGCGGGTGAAGTGGGCTTGCGAGGCGAACCCCCACCGGCAGGCGACGTCGGCGATCCGAGAGCCGTCCGCGGAGGCGTCCTCGAGCTCCGCGCGCGCGGAGTCGAGCCGGCGTGCCTGGACGTACTGCGCCACGGTGGTGCCCTCGGTGGCGAAGGCCCGGTTGAGGTGCCGGGCCGTCACGCCCACCGCCCGGGCGACGGCCTCGGTGCACAGCCCCGGGTCCTGGAGGTGCTCGCCGATCCAGGCCTGTGCGGCCAGCAGGCGTGTCGTGCTGGCCGCGGACCCCGTCCCGGTGGTCATCGTGGCGAGCAGGTCCAGCAGCTGGTCACCCGCGGTCGCGCGCGGTACCACGGGGTCGCCGACGAGGTCCAGGAGCGCGTCACGCAGCGCACGAGCGGTCACGCTCGCGGCGCCCTGCCCGTTCCCGGCCACGCGCATCGGCCTCTCCAGGGACACCGGACCGCACCGCTCGCGGAAGACCTCGCGCGGCACGTCGAGCAGCAGCTGGCGCATCGCCGTTCCGAAGCCGAACAGGTAGGGCCGGTCGGTCTCGTAGACCACGACGTCCCCGGCACCCAGGGTCAGGTAGCCGCCCGGGTGGTAGAAGAACGCCTCCCCCTCCAGCAGCATGGTGGCGAAGGTGGCCTCCTTGGGCCGGGCTCGCACCAGCGCCGGCGCCCGCTCGATGACATGGGCGTTGCCCGCGATGTCAGCGACCCGCAGGCCACCGAGGTCGAGGTTGAGCTGCCGGGCCACCAGGCCCTCCGGCTCGTAGGTGCTACAGGTCAGGCCGACCAGCGCCTCCGCGTTGTACTCCTCCCAGAAGGCCAGGCGGTCCCCGGCGTCCACGGCGACGGTGGACACCGAGGAGAGCAGCGGAGCGGACACGGGACCTCCGGGGGCGGTCGAGCGGGCGACGCCTGCGCCCGGCCGGCACCGGTCAGGGTACCGGCCGGGCGCTGCGGTGTCGGTCAGGTCACACGGTCAGGTAGCCGCCGTCGACAGGCAGCACGACTCCGGTGACGTAGGCCGCCGCGGGCGAGGCGAGGAAGACGACGACCTCGGCGACGTCGGCCACGTCGCCCCACCGCCGGAACGGCATCCGGTCCAGGACCGCCGCGCTGGCCACCGGATCGGCCTGCAGGCCCTGTGACAGGGGCGTGTCGATCCAACCGGGCGCGACCGCGTTGACCCGGATCCCCTCGTCGGCGTACTCGGCCGCCAGCGACCGGGTCAGCTGGACGATCCCGCCCTTGCTGGCGCTGTAGGCCGGCCGGTCGGCGGCGCCGAAGAAGCTGTACATCGACGCGGTGGTGACCACGCAACCGCCGTCTGCGGCCAGCAGCGGTCGGGCGGCCTCGGCCGCGCGCATGGTCGCGGTGAGGTTGACCGCCAGCACCTCGGTGAAGGTGCCGAGGTCGTACTCGGCTCGGTCCCGGCTCACGCCTGCACAGCACACGAGGACGTCGAGGCGGTCGAGGCGGTCGAGGTACCCCGGCAGCGCGGCGGTGTCGGTGACGTCCAGCTCGGCCACGGTCACCCCGTCGGCCGCCGGCGCGTTCGGCCCGTCGGCCCCGAGCCCGACCGCGTGCACGGCCGCCCCCAGCCCGGCGAGACGCAGCGCGGTCGCGGCCCCGATGCCCGACGTGCCGCCGGTGACCAGGGCCGTGCGCCCGTCGAAGAGATCCGGTCGCCAGGTCACGACGCAGACCCGCCGCAGCGTACGAGCGTCTTCCCCCCGCGGCCTGCACCGGTGGCCATCGCGAGCAGGGCAGCCGGGGCGTCTGCCAGGTCCACGACGTCGGTGACCAGGCCGGCGAGATCGAGGCGACCGGCCGCCACGAGTCCGATCAACTCGTCGTGGCAGTCCCGGTAGCCGACGCTGGCGGTGATCGTGAGTTCCCGGTCGACCATGACCGACGCCGGGAGCACCAGCCGGTCGGCGAGCCCGAGCAGCACCAGCTCGCCACCTGTGCGCAGGCTCGCGAGCGCGGTGTCGAAGGCCGGCTGCGCCCCGGCCACCTCGAAGGCCACGTGCACGCCGTCGCTGCCGGTGCGGGCCGCGACGAGCGCCGCGACGTCCTCTGGCGCGACGGTGGCGTCGGCGCCGTACCGCCCGCCCATCGCCCGGCGGGCCCTGACCGGGTCCACCCCGACGATCAGGCCGGCGCCCGCCTCCCGGAGGAGCGCGCACACCAGGAGCCCCACCGGGCCGAGGCCGACGACGAGCGCGGACTGCCCGGGGGCGACCGAGGAGCGGCGGACGGCGTGCAGGGCCACCGCGGCCGGCTCGAGGACGGCAGCCGCCGCCAGGTCCGTGCCGGCCGGCAGCGGGCGGACCATGTAGGCCGGGACGACGGCGTACTCGGCCATGCCGCCGTCGCCCATGAGACCGGCGAAGCCGAAGCCGGCGCAGACCTCGTACCGGCCCTCGCGGCAGGCGGTGCACCGGCCGCAGCGGTAGTTGGGCTCGATCGCGACCGCGCTGCCCGCGGGCGGGCCCTCCACGCCCTCCCCCAGCGCCGCCACGGTGCCGGAGAACTCGTGGCCGAGCGTCACAGGCGCGAGCGCGCCGGACAGCGGGTGTGGCCGGTCGACCGGGACGGCGTGCGGTCCGTCGGCGACCTCGTGGAGGTCGCTCCCGCAGACACCGCACCAGGCCACGGCGACGAGCACCTCCCCGGGACCCGGGGCCGGTACCGCCACGCTCTCCAGGCGCAGATCGCGCGGGCCGTGCCAGCGCACCGCCCGGGCGACGCGGGGGGAGGTGCCGCCGGCCGCGACCGGCGGCACCTCCGACCCGTGCGGCGTCACGACGGTCACGCCGCGGCCTCCGTCCGCCGGGCGACGCGCGCCGGAGCCGTCTCGACGAGTGCGGCTGACAGCAGCAGCACCACGACCGCGGCCCCCGAGCTGACGACCATCGTGGCGTCGAGGCCGAGGCTGTCGGAGAGCCGACCGGCGAGCGCCGGGGCGAGGAAGCCGCCGACGACCTCACCGACGCCCATGATCAGCCCGAGCGCGGTCGCCATCACGCCCTTGGGCACCGTCTCGGCCGGGATCGTCGCCATGAACAGCGTGAAGCAGCCCATCCCGGTGTAGGTCAGCACCAGCGCGCCGAAGAGCAGGGCCGGCGAGTCGATGGTCATGATCGCGACCGGGGCGAGGACCGCCAGGACGGTCGCCCCGGTCAGCGCGGGCTTGCGCCCGAACCGGTCCGACAGACCCGGGACCAGCGCTCCCCAGAGCACCCATGCCACCCCGATGCCGGTGAGCACGAAGCCCGCGTCCCCACCGTCGAACCCCTTGACCTCGGCCAGGTACAGCGGGGTGAAGGTCTGCGTGGTCACGAACCAGGTGAGGTAGAAGATCGCGATCAGCAGGCACACGACGACGTTGCGGTGACGCAGCACCGAACGCAGTCCGCCGGCGCCGTGGCTCTCGGTCACGACCCCGCCGTCCATGGCCTGCGTGGCGGGGTGGCGCAGCCGCAGATCGCGGACGAGCCACAGCACGAGGGCGGCCATGACCACGCCGGGCACGACCGTCACGTAGAACGCCGTTCGCCACCCGTAGGACTCCGCCACCCACACCGTCACGAGCGGTCCGACGATCCCGCCGAGCAGGCCGGCCGAGGAGCCCTGCAACAGGCCCATGTTCAGCCCGCGCCGGCGCGGCGTCGACGAGTGCGCCATGAGCGTCTGGGACAGCGGCAGCACCGCACCCTCCGCACCGCCCATCAACGCCCGGAACAGCAGCAGGCTGGCCAGCCCGCCGACGAGGCCGGACAGGGCGGAGAACAGGGTGAAGGTCACGATCGCCGCGATGAGCAGCGGCTTGCGCCGGTCGATCCGGTCCGACAGCAGGCCGACGCAGAGTCCGGCGACGGCCCAGGTCAGCGCCGGGATGCCGCCGAGCAGGCCGATCTGTGCGTTGGTGAGGTCGAGCTCGTCCTTGAAGTACGGCGTCAGGTAGTTCAGCGCCAGTCGGTCGAAGAAGACGAAGCCGAAGGTGCTGAACAGGACGGCGAGCAGGACGTTCTCGTAGCGGCCGCCCCGCGGGGGCGGGGTGTAGCCCGCCTCCGCGGCCACGGACGGCGCAGTGGTGGTCATCGTCGGCTCCAGGACCGCGCGCGTGTCAGCGGATCAGGGTGTCGACGAAGCCGGCACCGATGCCGACGCGGTCGTAGTGCTCGCGACAGAGCGCCAGGTAGTCGTGGACGTCGAAGTAGCCGTTGCCGTTGCCGTCCTCGTCCAGCCAGACCAGGGGGCCCGTCACGACGAAGAAGGCGCGCATCGGCTCGTCGGACTCGTACGCGACGAGCGTGTGGCCCTCACCGGGCGTCTCGTAGACGAACGACCCCTTCGTGGCCGTCCAGGGCTGCTCGAGGTATCCCCACTTCCCGCTGATCGTGTACGCGAAGACCTCGTGCGGGTGGTAGTGCCGGTTCACCAGGCCGGCCGAGCGCGCCCACAGGACGTCGGCCCAACGGTTGTCCCGCGGGGAGATCCACAGCGGCCGCGACCCGACGGTGGGACTGAGCGGCACGTAGTAGCGCTCGTCCTCGACCGGCGCGTACTGGTGGAACACCTCGGGCTGGGCGTCGGGCTTGAGCGCGTTGACGATCGGCTTCAGGTCGCGCCAGAACTCGTTACCGGGGGCCTCGGGCATGGGGTCACTCCTCCGCGATGGGGTCTGCGTCACACCTGCGTGACGCCGGAGGAGAGTCAAGGCGAGCGCGACCGCGGAGTCTTTCCCGTGCCGGACATCCCCTTTGCCGGTTCCGGACAGGTCCCCGCCGGTCCGGACCCGGAGTGGTCGGGGCGATCGCTAGAAGAGGCGCTGCGTGGGGTCGTCGGTGCCCTTGAGGACGGCGTAGTCGACGGTCACGCAGTCGATGCCGCGGTCGGTGGCCAGCACCCGGGCCTGCGGCCTGATCTCCTGCGCGGCGAACACGCCCTTGACCGGCGCGAGCAGCGGGTCGCGGTTGAGCAGCTCGAGGTAGCGGGTGAGCTGCTCGACGCCGTCGATCTCCCCGCGCCGCTTGATCTCCACCGCCACGGTGCGCCCCTCGGCGTCGCGGCACAGCAGGTCCACCGGGCCGATCGCCGTCGGGTACTCCCGGCGCACCAGCGACCACCCGGCGCCGAAGGTCTCCACGTGCAGGGCCAGCAGCCGCTGCAGCTCGGCCTCGACGCCGTCCTTCTGCAGGCCCGGGTCGACGCCCAGCTCGTGGGAGCTGTCGTGCTCGACCGCCTCGATGGTGATGACGAGCTGCTCACCGGCCTTGTTGGTGACCGTCCAGGTGCCGGCCCTGCCGTCGGGGGTGTCGACGAGCTCGTCCTTCAGCGTGCACGGCGGGGTCATCCAGTTGAGCGGCTTGTAGGCGCGGTCGTCGGCGTGGACCGAGACCGAGCCGTCGGCCTTGACCAGCAGCAGCCGGGTGGCGAGGGGCAGGTGGGCGGTCAGCCGCCCGATGTAGTCGACCGAGCAACGGGCGATGACCAGGCGCACGGGCGCCGACGGTACCGGTCCGGTCACGACGGGAACCCCGCGGCCGGGGTCGCGCGTCGCACGACCGTGACGACGACGTCGGCGGCCCGCGGGGCCGGACTGCTGGCCCTGGCGCTCTCGCTCGCCGCCTGCGCCGGGGACGGCGGGGACGCCGCGGCGCCCTCCTCCGGCGCCGCGGCGCTGCCGTCGGGGCTGGTGCTGGAGGTCGCGCACACCGGCGGCTTCACCACACCGGACGAGCTGGCCGCCCGGCTGCCGGTGGTGAGCGTCTACGGCGACGGGCGGATCCTCACGCAGGGCCCGCAGATCGAGATCTGGCCGGCGCCGGCGCTGCCGAACGTGCAGGTGCAGCAGGTCGGCGAGGACGTCGTCCGCGACCTCGTGCAGGCCGCCGGGGGGGGGGGGGGGGGCGGGGGGGGCGGGGGGGGGGGGGGCGCGGCGGGCGGGGCGCCGCCCCGCCCCCCCTCCCCCCCCACCCCCCCCCCCCCCCCCCCCCCCCCCCCCCCCCCCCCCCCCCCCCCCCCGCCCCCCCCCCCGCCCCCCCCCCCCCCCCCCCCCCCCCCCCCCCGAGACGGGCGACCTGGGCGACCCGCCGGTGGCCGACGCGACGACGACCCGCTTCACCCTCGTCACCGGCGGCGGGACGGCGGTGCGGGAGGTCTACGCGCTGTCCGAGACGCCCGACGACTCCGTCACGCCCGAGCAGGCGGAGGCCCGCGCGCGGCTGCGGGGGCTGGTCGACGAGCTCACCTCGCAGACCGCGCCGAGCGCGCCCTACGTCCCGCAGACCGTCGCCGCCGTCGTGCAGCCGTACGCCGGCGGCGACCCCGAGCTGCCGCAGCCCGAGGTCGCCTGGCCGGGCCCGGAGCTCCCCGGGACGCCGCTGGGTGCGGGCCTCACCTGTGTGAGCGCCACCGGCCGGCAGGGCGCCGACGTGCTGGCCGCGGCCGCGTCGGCGAACGCCCTCACGCCGTGGGTCGCACCCGACGGCGCCCGCTGGTCGGTCACCTTCCGGCCGGTCCTCCCGCACGAGTCGGGCTGCACCGACCTCGGGCGCTGACCCGCCCGCTCAGACGCCGAGGTGCGCCAGCGCCTGCAGCAGCAGCGTGCCCTGGCCGCCGGCCAGCTCGGCCAGCACGGTGGACTCGCGCACCTCGTCCGGGGTGAACCAGGTGAGCTCCAGCGCGTCCTGCTGCGGCGCGCAGTCGCCCTCGACCGGCACGACGTAGGCCAGCGAGACGGCGTGCTGGCGGGGGTCGTGGAACGGCGTCACCCCCGGCGTCGGGAAGTACTCGGCGATCGTGAACGGCTGCGGGGCCGGGGGGACGCGGGGCAGCGCAAGGGGGCCGAGGTCCTTCTCCAGGTGCCGCAGCAGCGCCGAGCGGACCCGCTCGTGGTGCAGCACCCGGCCCGACACCAGCGCCCGCTTCACCTGGCCGTCCTCGCCGATCCGCAGCAGCAGGCCGACGGCGGTGACGACGCCCTGGCCGTCCACCCGCACCGGCACGGCGTCCACGTACAGGATCGGGAGCCGCTCCCGCGCGAGGTCCATCTCCTCCCGGGAGAGCCAGCCGGCGTCGGAGCGCGTCACCTCGGACATGCGGACTGTCTATCCGACGCGGCCCGGCCGGGCCCGGCAGGGTCCCCCGATCAGTCGGTCCAGACCGGGGAGCGCTTCTCCAGGAACGAGCGCATGCCCTCGCGGGCGCCGTCGAGCTGGCTCGCCGCGGCCATGACCTCGACCGCCGTGGCGTAGGCGTCGCGCTCGGGCCGGTCGAGCTGGGCGTACATCGTCCGCTTGCCCCAGGCCTTGCTGGCCCGCGAGCCGCGGGTGGCCCGCGCCATCAGGTCGTCGACGGCGGCGTCGAGGTCGGCGTCGGGGACCACCCGGTTGACCAGGCCCCAGTCCAGCGCGGTGCGGGCGTCGATGACGTCGCCGGTGAGCGCCAGCTCCATCGCGCGCTTGCGGCCGACGTTGCGGGCGATCGGCACCATCGGCGTGTGGCAGAACCAGCCGCCCTTGCCGCCGGGCGCGGCGAAGCCGGCCGACTCGGCGGCCACGGCCAGGTCGCAGGAGGCGACCAGCTGGCAGCCGGCTGCGGTGGCCAGCGCGTGCACCCGGGCGACGACGACCTGCGGCACCTGCTCGATCGTCTGCATGAGCTCGGTGCACAGCGCCAGCAGGCTGCGCACGTCGGGCAGCGGGGCGTCGAGGACGTCGGCGAAGTCGTGGCCCGCGCTGAACACCGGCCCCTCGGCGCCGAGCACGATCCCGGCGGCGTCGCCCTCCCCCGCCTCGGTCACCGCGGCCAGCAGCTGCTGCAGGTGGTCGCGGGACAGCGCGTTGCGCTTCCGCGGCCGGCACATGGTGATGCGGACGACGTCGCCGTCCCGCTCGACGCGGGGCGCACCCTCAGCGGTCATGTGGCCGACCTCACCACGCCGGGGTCGCCGCGGGCAACGCCGCTGGGGAGGCTGGGAGGCGTGCAGCCCGAGGAGGTCACCGACACCGCGCCGCGCGCCGCCGGCCGGACGCTGTTCACGCAGGGCTGGCGCGACGTCGCCTTCGTGCACTGGGCGGTCGACCCGGCCGTCGTCGCGCCGCTGCTGCCGCCCGGCACCGAGCCCGACGTGCACGACGGCGCGAGCTGGGTGGGCCTGGTGCCCTTCCGGATGCGGCGCATCGGCGTCCTCGGCTCCCCCGGCCTGCCCTGGGTCGGCTCGTTCCTCGAGACGAACGTGCGGCTGTACTCCGTCGACGGGCAGGGCCGCCGCGGCGTCGTCTTCCGGTCCCTCGACGCCGACCGGCTGCTGCCGGTGCTGGTCGCCCGGGCCGCCGGGCTGCCCTACCTGTGGTCCCGGATGCGCCTGGACGTCGAGGAGGCCCGCGACGGCGACCGGCTGACCTACACCTCGCGCCGCCGCTGGCCCGGCCCCCGCGGCGCCGGCGGGCGGATCGAGCTGCGGGTGGGTGAGCGGCTGACCGCCCCCGGCCCGCTCGAGCGGTTCCTCACCGGTCGGTGGGGGCTGCACCAGACGACGCTCGGGCGCACGCGCTACTGGCCCAACGAGCACCCGGCCTGGCCGCTGCACCGCGCCGAGCTCCTGACCTGGGACGGCGACCTGCTGGCCGCCGCCGGGCTGCCCGGGGTCGGCGGCCCGCCCGACAGCGTGCTGTTCTCCCCGGGCGTCGACGTCCGGTTCGGCCCGCGCCGGTAGTCGTACGAGGCCGTTCCGCTACCGCTGGGCAAGCGCTTCCCCAACCGTCAGGATGCCGGGGTGGGCTCTCCCCGGTCGCTCGCCGCTCCCCCGACGTCCGCGCCCTCCGACGACTGGGTGCACCGCCTGCTCGACCTCGCCCGGGCCCGGCTGGACATGGACGTGGCGTGGCTGTCGGTGTTCGAGGAGGGGCGCCAGCACATCACCTCCGCCACCGGCGAGCTCGACGCCATGCACGTCGAGGAGGGGATGTCGCTGCCGCTGGAGGAGTCCTTCTGCGTGCGCGTGCTCGCGGGCCAGCTGCCGCCGGTGGTGACCGCGGCCGACCGCAACCCCGTCACCCGGGACCTGGCGGTCACCGAGGCCCTGGGCATCGGTTCCTACGTCGGCGCCCCGGTGCGCGACGGCGAACGGCGGCCGCTCGGCATGCTGTGCTGCCTCAGCCGCGACGCCGGTGAGCACCTCGACGGGGGCGCGGTCCGCACCGTGGAGATGCTGGCCGACCTCATCGGCGAGCGGCTGGCCGCCGAGGAGGTCGCCGAGGCCGAGCTCACCGCGCGGCGGGCCCGCGTCGTCGACGTCCTCACCCGCCGGGCGGTCGCGATCCACCTGCAGCCGGTGGTGGACATGCGCTCCGGCCGGGTGGTGGCGCACGAGGCGCTGGCCCGCTTCCCCGGCCGCGAGGAGGGTCCGGCGACGCTGTTCACCGACGCCGCGGCCGTGGGGCTCGGGGTGGAGCTGGAGCTGCTGGCGGTGCGCTCGGCGCTGGCGCTGGCCGACCGGCTCCCGCCCGGCACCCGCCTGGCGGTCAACGTCTCCCCCGAGGCGCTGCTCGTGCCCGCCGTGGGCCGGGCGCTGGTCGAGGGGGCGGCGCGGGTGCCGCTGACCGTGGAGGTCACCGAGCACTCCCCGATCGAGGACTACCCGGCCGTGCTGGTCGCCGTCGAGCCGCTGCGGCGGGCCGGCATCCGGCTGAGCGTGGACGACGCCGGCGCCGGCTACGCGAGCCTGCGGCACATCCTGCGGCTGCGCCCGGACACCATCAAGCTCGACATCGCGCTGGTCAGCGGCGTGGACGCCGACCCGGCCCGGCAGGCGATGACCGCCGCGATGGTGGCCTTCGCCGCCGAGACGGGGTCCGCGCTCGTGGCCGAGGGCGTGGAGACCCCCGCCGAGCGGGACGCCCTGCTGGCCCGGGGCGTCCGGCTGGGGCAGGGCCACCTGTTCGGCCGCCCCGCCCCGCTCGGGGAGGCGGCCCGCTAGGCGGTCGCGGGGACCCGCTCGTCGAGGCCGTTGGCCTCGCGGACGACGTCGACGACCTGGCCCATGATGTCGGTGAGGCCGAAGTCCTTGGGCGTGAACACCCGGGCGACGCCCTGCTCGCGCAGCCGCCGGGCGTCGCTGTCGGGGATGATCCCGCCGACCACCACCGGGACGTCGTCGAGCCCGGCGTCCCGCAGCCCGCGCAGCACCGCCGGCACGACCTGCAGGTGCGAGCCGGACAGCACCGACAGCCCCACGACGTGCACGTCCTCCTCGACGGCGGCCGACACGATCTGCGCGGGCGTGAGCCGGATGCCCTGGTAGACCACCTCGAAGCCGGCGTCGCGGGCCCGGACGGCGATCTGCTCGGCGCCGTTGGAGTGCCCGTCGAGGCCGGGCTTGCCGACGAGGAACCGCAGCCGCCCGCCGAGTTCCTCGCCGGTGGCGCGCACGCGCTCGCGGACCTCGGCCAGCGTCTCGTCGGCCTCGCCGCCGCCGGTGGCCGCGGCCACGCCGGTGGGGGCGCGGTACTCGCCGAACACCTCGCGCAGCACGCCGGCCCACTCCCCCGTCGTCACGCCCGCGCGGGCGCACGCGAGGGTCGCGGGCATCAGGTTGACGTCGCTGCCGGCGGCCTCCCGCAGGGCGGCCAGCGCGGCCTCCACCGGTGCCGGGTCGCGCTCGGCCCGCCAGCGCTGGACGGCCTCCTTCGCCGACGCCTCCACGGCCGGGTCGACCACCATGATCGCGGTGTCGAGGTCCGCCGTCAGCGGGTTGGGCTCGGTGCTGTCGAACCGGTTCACCCCGACGACGACGTCGTCGCCGCTCTCCATCCGGCGCCGCCGCTCGGCCAGCGAGGCGACCAGCTGCCCCTTCATGTAGCCGGACTCGACGGCGGCGACCGCCCCGCCCATCTCCTGCACCCGGGCGATCTCGGCGCGGGCGCCCTCGACGATCTCGGACACCTTCCTCTCGACGACGACCGAGCCGGTGAACAGGTCGTCGTACTCGAGCAGGTCGGTCTCGTAGGCGAGCACCTGCTGCAGCCGCAGCGACCACTGCTGGTCCCACGGCCGGGGCAGGCCCAGCGCCTCGTTCCACGCCGGCAGCTGGACGGCGCGGGCGCGGGCGTCCCTCGACAGCGTCACGGCGAGCATCTCGAGCACGATCCGCTGGACGTTGTTCTCCGGCTGCGCCTCGGTCAGGCCCAGGGAGTTGACCTGCACGCCGTAGCGGAAGCGGCGGTGCTTGGGGTCCTGCACGCCGTAGCGCTCCTGCGTCAGCTCGTCCCAGAGCCGGGTGAAGGCGCGCATCTTGCACATCTCCTCGACGAAGCGGACGCCCGCGTTGACGAAGAAGGAGATGCGCGCGACCACCTCGCCGAAGCGCTCCTGCGGCACCTGGCCGGAGTCGCGCACCGAGTCCAGGACGGCGATCGCGGTGCTCATCGCGTAGGCGATCTCCTGCACCGGCGTCGCCCCGGCCTCCTGCAGGTGGTAGCTGCAGATGTTGATCGGGTTCCACTTCGGCATGGCCGTCACCGTGTAGGCGACCATGTCGGTGATCAGCCGCATCGAGGGCCCGGGCGGGAAGACGTAGGTCCCCCGCGACAGGTACTCCTTGATGATGTCGTTCTGCGTCGTCCCGGCGAGCTTCGCGACGTCGTGGCCGTGTTCCTCGGCGACGGCCTGGTAGAGCGCGAGCAGCCACATGGCGGTGGCGTTGATCGTCATCGAGGTGTTCATCTCGTCGAGCGGGATGCCGTCGAACAGCGCGCGCATGTCGCCGATGTGCGTCACCGGCACGCCGACCTTGCCCACCTCACCGACGGCGAGCTCGTCGTCGGGGTCGTAGCCGGTCTGCGTCGGCAGGTCGAAGGCGACCGACAGGCCCGTCTGCCCCTTCGCCAGGTTGCGCCGGTACAGGGCGTTGGACTCGGCGGGTGACGAGTGGCCGGCGTAGGTGCGCATGACCCAGGGGCGGTCGCGGTCCTTCGGCGCTGAAGGGAACGGCATGCCAGCGGAGTGTAGGGCTGTTACCGGCCAGTAGCAGCACCGGTCCGGGAACTCCGGCGGTGGCACACTCGATCGTGGACGACCGTGCCGCAAGGGCGCGGCCGGCGCTCGACGGAGGAGGCCGGGATGCTGCAGCCGGGCAGTCTCAGCTACATCGCCGGGCCGGTCATCGCGATCGTGGTCATGGTCCTGCTCGCGCTGTTCATGCGCTGGGCCTTCGGCGGCAGCTCGACCGGCGGCATGCGCCGCCGTCGTCCCACCCCGACCGACGACGGCCTGCTGACCCGCGTGGCCACGCTGACGCGGCGCGAGTCGGCGCTCGCGCTGCGGGCGGTGCTCTCCGACGCCGGGATCCGCTCGACGATCCGCTTCCCCGAGGCGCACCGGGCCGACGTGCTCGTCTTCCCCGAGGACGCCGCCCGCGCCCGCGAGCTCGCGGCCTCGTTCCCGGCCCGCTGACGGCCCCCGTGCAGGGGCCCGGGCCGAGCGCAGCGAGGTCCGGGGGGCACGGGGGTCCTTGCTCAGTCGGGGCGCTCGACCCGGCGGATCTCGGCGCCGAGGCCCGTGAGCAGCTCGACGAAGTCGGGGTAGCCGCGGTCGACGTGGTGCACGTCCTGCACCTCGGTGACCCCGTCGGTGAGCAGCCCGGCCAGCACCAGCCCGGCGCCGGCGCGGATGTCGGTGGCGAGCACCGGCGCGCTGGAGAGCCGCTCGCGGCCCCGGACGACGGCGTGGTGGCCGTCGATGCGCACGTCGGCGCCGAGCCGGACCAGCTCGTTGACGAACATGAAGCGGCCCTCGAACACGTTCTCGGTGATCAGCGCCGTGCCGGTGGACACCGCGGCGAGCGCGACGGCCATCGGCTGCAGGTCCGTGGGGAACCCGGGGAAGGGCAGCGTGACGACGTCGACCCCGCGGGGCCGCTCGTCCATGGCCACCCGGATGCCGTTCTCGACCACCTCGACGGTGGCGCCGGCGCTCACCAGCTTGTCCAGCGGGACGGCGAGGTGGTCGGGCACGGCCCGCTCCACGACGACGTCGCCGCGGGTCATCACCGCCCCGATCGCCCAGGTGCCGGCGACGATCCGGTCGGGGACGGTGCTGTAGGTGACCGGGCGCAGGGACTCCACGCCCTCGACGGTCAGGGTGGAGGAGCCGGCGCCGTCGATCCGCGCGCCCATCGCCGTGAGCATCGAGCAGATGTCGACGATCTCCGGCTCGCGGGCCGCGTTGTCGATGACGGTCGTGCCCTCGGCGAGCACCGCGGCCATGAGCAGGTTCTCGGTGGCCCCGACCGACGGGAAGTCCAGCCAGATCGAGGTGCCCTTGAGGCGCGGCGCGGTGGCCACGAGGAAGCCGTGCTCGCTGTGGATGGAGGCGCCGAGCCGCTCGAGGCCGGAGATGTGCATGTCCAGGCCGCGGGAGCCGATCGCGTCCCCGCCGGGCAGGGCCACCTTCGCGCTGCCGCAGCGGGCCACCAGCGGGCCGAGGACGCTGATCGAGGCGCGCATCTTGCGGACCAGGTCGTAGTCGGTCTCGGTGGCCGGCTGCTCCGGCACGTCGACGACGACCCGCCCGCCGCCGCCGGGCTGCCCCGACCGCTCGTAGGTGACGCCGCAGCCCAGCCGGCGCAGCACCTCGCTCATGATCGCCACGTCGAGGATGTCGGGGACCTCGTCGATGGTCGTCCGGCCGGAGGCCAGCAGAGCCGCGGCCATGAGCTTGAGGGCGCTGTTCTTGGCGCCCGTGACGCGGACCCTGCCCGTGAGGGCCGTGCCCCCGGTCACCTCGAAGCACTGCACCGCCACACCCTACGGCGGCCCGGCGGGCGTCCTCCGGCCAGCGCCTAGTCTCCTGGCCATGACCGTCCGGCTCACCCGCATCTACACGAAGACCGGTGACGCCGGGCAGACCCACCTCGGCGACATGAGCCGGGTGGCGAAGACCGACCCGCGGCTGGTCGCCTACGCCGACGTCGACGAGGCCAACAGCGTCCTCGGCCTCGCCCTGGCGCTGGGCTCACCCGCGCCGGAGCTGACCGAGCTGCTGCGCAGCGTGCAGAACGACCTGTTCGACGTCGGCGCCGACCTCTGCACCCCGGTCGTCCCCGACCCGGCGTACCCGCCGCTGCGGGTCACCGCCGCCTACACCGAGCGGCTCGAGACCGCCTGCGACGAGCACAACGAGGCGCTGCCGAAGCTGACCAGCTTCGTGCTCCCCGGCGGCACCCCGCTCGCGGCGCTGCTGCACCAGGCGCGGGTGGTGGTCCGGCGGGCCGAGCGCAGCGTGTGGGCGCTGCTGGAGGCCGACGGCGAGCGCACGAACGCCGAGACGGCCCGCTACCTCAACCGGCTGTCGGACCTGCTGTTCATCCTCGCCCGCGAGGCCAACCCCGACGGCGACGTCCTCTGGGAGCCCGGCGCGCACAGCGGGGTGCACGCCCAGCGTGCCGCCCGCGGCTGACCGCCGGCCGCTCCTAGGCGGTGGGTGGCGCCGACTCCACCCAGGACAGGAACCCGGTCACCGTCGCGGGGTCCATCGCCAGCTCGCGCGGGCCGTTGCGCGTCTCGCAGGACACGACGACGGCGTCGTCGGGCAGGGCGACGTCGTCGCGGCCCGGCGCACGGCGGCCGGCGACGTGCAGCTCGGTGCGGCACAGCCGCTGCTGCGGGCGCACCGACAGCGACACGGCGCGGTACCAGAGCAGCGCGTCCCCGCCGTACCACGCCACCCCCACCGCCCAGCGCGAGCTGCCGCCGGGGCGCAGCCACATGGGGACCGCGCCGAGGCCGGAGAGCAGGAAGCGGCGGCGCAGCAGGAACGCGACCACCAGGGCGACGACCAGCACCCCGGCGATGACGAGGAGGGCGGTGGTCACCGGCGGGTCGTGCGGGAGCGGTCCGGTCGGGTCAGGCCTGGCCGGCGGCGCGCAGCCGGGACTGGGCGCGGCGGGCGGCGGCGAGCGCCTCGGGGTCGTCGCCCTCCGCCTCGGCGCGGCGCAGCGCCTCGCGAGCCCGCTCGACGTCGATCTCGGAGCTGATCTCCGCCGTCTCGGCGAGGATCGACACGCCCTGCGGCGTCACCGACAGGAAGCCGCCGTGCGCGGCCGCGACGACGTCCTCGCCCTGGGTGCTGCGGATGGTGACGACGCCACCGGGGGCGAGCTCACCGAGCAGCGGGGCGTGGCCGGGCAGGACGCCGATCTCACCCTCGGTGGTGCGGGCGATGACCATGCTCGCCTCGCCGGACCAGATGGTCCGCTCGACGGCCACCAACTCGACCTGCAGGGTCGCCACGACACTCCTCCGGGTCCACCGACGCTGCGGTGCTGGGACGCCGGCCGGACGGGCACGGCGACGGTCGTCCTCACTCTAGCCGCGCGTGCACCGGCGTCCGGCGCGGGTCGTCCGCCGCCACCCCTTCGGGCGGCGCTCCGGGCCGCTCAGGCGGCGCGGCGGTAGAGCAGGGTCCAGCGGCCGACGCGGACCCAGGGGTGGCGCACCGTGGAGGCCGGCGCCCACTCGTCGGTGTCGTAGCGGATGTCGTCGACGTGGGAGACCGGTGCCGACGGCGGCCAGGTCCAACCGGGGTCCGGGGTGCTGATCGGCAGCCGGCTCACCGTGCCGTGCGTGCTCGTCCCGTCCAGCCAGTCCATCGTCACTCCCGTGCTGCGCGTCCGGTCCCTCCGGGGCGCCACCTGCTGTGTCGGCACGCAGGCTCCCGCTCTTGAGGGTCGATCCGCCAGCGACCTGCCCACGGGGGTGGTCCGCGCAATCACCCGATCGGGCGCGTCCTGGCAGGTCCCGACGCTGTGTCACCGGTCCCGCACGGAAGACATCGGCGCAGGTCACGGACGCGTAACGGCGGGGGCGAGGATCTCCGGGAAGCGCGACGGCCGGGCACCCCCGTTCGGGGTGCCCGGCCGTCGACGGACCGCGGTGAATCAGCCGCGCTTCAGCTTCTCCGCGTTGCGCTCGAGGTCCTCGAGCCCACCGCACATGAAGAAGGCCTGCTCCGGCACGTGGTCGTAGTTGCCCTCGGTGAGCGCCTTGAAGGCCTCGAGGGTCTCCGACAGCGGCACGTAGGAGCCGGGCTGACCGGTGAAGGCCTCGGCCACGAACATGTTCTGCGAGAGGAACCGCTCGATCCGCCGCGCGCGCTGCACGGTGACCTTGTCCTCCTCGGAGAGCTCGTCGATGCCGAGGATCGCGATGATGTCCTGCAGCTCCTGGTACCGCTGGAGGATCTGCTTGACGGTCTGCGCGACCTGGTAGTGCTCCTGCCCGACGTACTGCGGGTCGAGGATCCGGCTGGTGGAGTCCAGCGGGTCGACGGCGGGGTAGATGCCCTTCTCCGAGATCGGCCGCGAGAGGACGGTCGTCGCGTCGAGGTGGGCGAAGGTGGTGTGCGGCGCCGGGTCGGTGATGTCGTCGGCGGGCACGTAGATCGCCTGCAGCGAGGTGATCGAGTGGCCGCGCGTCGAGGTGATCCGCTCCTGCAGCTCGCCCATCTCGTCGGCGAGGGTCGGCTGGTACCCCACGGCGGAGGGCATGCGGCCCAGCAGCGTGGAGACCTCGGACCCGGCCTGGGTGAACCGGAAGATGTTGTCGATGAAGAGCAGCACGTCCTGGTTCTGCTCGTCGCGGAAGTACTCGGCCATCGTCAGCGCCGAGAGCGCGACGCGCAGGCGGGTGCCCGGCGGCTCGTCCATCTGGCCGAAGACCAGCGCGGTCGAGTCGATGACGCCGGACTCGGTCATCTCGGTGATGAGGTCGTTGCCCTCACGGGTGCGCTCGCCGACGCCGGCGAACACCGACACGCCACCGAACTCCTGGGCGACGCGGCGGATCATCTCCTGGATGAGCACCGTCTTGCCCACGCCGGCCCCACCGAACAGGCCGATCTTCCCGCCGGCCACGTAGGGGGTCAGCAGGTCGATGACCTTGATGCCGGTCTCGAGCAGCTCGGTGCGGCCCTCGAGCTGGTCGAACCGCGGCGCGTGGCGGTGGATCGACCAGCGCGTGAGGTCCGCGCCGTAGCCGGGGCTGTCCAGGCACTCGCCGAGGGCGTTGAAGACGTGGCCGGTGACGCCGGGACCGACCGGGACGCTGATCGGCGCGCCGGTGTCGCTGACCTCGGCGCCGCGGACCAGGCCGTCGGTCGGTGCCATGGAGATGGTGCGGACCACGTTGTCGCCCAGGTGCTGGGCGACCTCGAGGGTCAGGGTCTTGCCCAGGTCGGCGAGGGTCACGTCGACGTGCAGGGCGTTGAACAGGTCGGGCATCGCGTCGCGCGGGAACTCGACGTCGACGACCGGCCCGGTGACCCGGACGACGCGGCCGGTCGTCTGGGTGGTCGGACGGTCCTCGGTGACGGTCATGGGTGCTCCTGGGCTCAGGTGGATCTCAGGTCCAGTGTCCCCGCCGGAGGGGCGGGGTGGAGTGGTCAGTCGTCGGCGCCGGCGGACACCAGCGCGTCGGCGCCACCGACGATCTCGCTGATCTCCTGGGTGATCTCCGCCTGCCGGGCCTGGTTGGCCTGGCGGGACAGGTTCTTCGCCAGCTCCTCGGCGTTGTCGGACGCCGACTTCATCGCCCGCCGGCGCGACGCCGACTCCGAGGCCGCGGCCTCGAGCAGCGCCGCGTAGATGCGGGTGGTGACGTACTTGGGGAGCAGCGCGTCCAGCAGCGCCTCGGGCGAGGGCTCGAACTCGTAGGAGGTCGGGACGCCCGAGTCGCCGGAGCGCTCGCCGTCCTCCCCCGCGTCCTCGAGCTCCGAGGTGTCCATCGGCGCCAGCCGGCGGGCGGTGGGCACCTGGGACAGCAGCGACACGAACTCGGTGTAGACGATGTGCACCTCGTCGACGGCGCCGCTGCGGTCGGCGTCCTCCCCCGGCGCGAACACGTCGATCAGCGCCCGGCCGACCTCCTGCGCGTCGGAGTAGGCCGGCTGCTCGGAGAACCCGGTGAAGGTCTCCTCGACGGGCCGGTCGCGGAAGGAGTAGTAGGTCTCCCCCTTGCGGCCGACGACGTAGAGCACCGGCTCCTTGCCCTGCTGGCGCAGCTGGCCGAGGAGCTCCTCGGTGCGGCGCAGCACGTTGACGTTGTACGAGCCGGCGAACCCACGGTCGGAGGTGACCACCAGGACCGCCGCCCGGCGCGTCTCGGTCCGCTCGTTGAGCAGCGGGTGCTCCAGCGTCGCGGAGGACGCCAGGGCCGAGAGCACGCGGGTGATCTCCCGGGCGTAGGGCTTGGAGGCCTCCACCCGGGCCTGGGCGCGGACGATGCGGGCGCCGGCGATCAGCTCCTGGGCCGAGAAGATCTTCTTCGTCGACTGGGTGGAGCGGATGCGGCGCCGCAGCGCGCGGAGGGAACCGGCCACGTCAGGCGCTCTTCGCCGTCGAGACGCCCTGGGCCGTCGCGCCGCCGTCGCCGTCCTCGGTGAGCGAGGAGCCGTCCGACGTCCTGAACGAGCCGTAGAACGACTGCACGGCGCGCTCGAGGCTGCTGACCGCGTCGTCGCCGAGGGCCCGCGAGGTGCGGATCTCGTCGTAGACGCCGGTCTCCGACCGGCCGATGTGGTCGAGGAACTCCGACTCGAAGCGCCGCACGTCGCCGACCGGGATGCGGTCCAGCTTGCCGGTGGTGCCCAGCCACAGCGAGACGACCTCGCGCTCGACCGGGTACGGCTGGTACTGGCCCTGCTTGAGCAGCTCGACCAGGCGCTGGCCGCGGTCCAGGGTGGCGCGGCTGGAGGCGTCGAGGTCGGACGAGAACGAGGCGAAGGCCTCCAGCTCGCGGTACTGGGCGAGGTCCAGGCGCAGGCGGCCGGCGACGGACTTCATCGCCTTGATCTGCGCGGACCCGCCGACGCGGGACACCGAGATGCCGACGTTGATGGCCGGGCGGACACCGGAGTTGAACAGACCCGTCTCGAGGAAGATCTGCCCGTCGGTGATCGAGATGACGTTGGTCGGGATGTAGGCCGACACGTCGTTGCCCTTGGTCTCGATGAGCGGGAGACCGGTCATCGAGCCCGCGCCCATCTCGTCGGAGAGCTTGGCGCAGCGCTCCAGCAGGCGGGAGTGGAGGTAGAAGACGTCGCCCGGGTAGGCCTCGCGGCCCGGCGGGCGGCGCAGCAGCAGCGAGACGGCGCGGTAGGCCTCGGCCTGCTTCGACAGGTCGTCGAACACGATCAGGACGTGCTTGCCCTCGTACATCCAGTGCTGGCCGATGGCCGAGCCGGTGTAGGGGGCGATGTACTTGAAGCCGGCCGACTCCGACGCCGGCGCGGCGACGATGGTGGTGTACTCCATCGCGCCGGCCTCCTCGAGGGAGGCGCGGATCGCCGCGATCGTCGAGCCCTTCTGGCCGACCGCGACGTAGATGCAGCGCACCTGCTGCTGCGGGTCGCCGGTCAGCCAGGCCTCGCGCTGGTTGATGATCGTGTCGGTGACGATCGCCGTCTTGCCGGTCTGGCGGTCGCCGATGACCAGCTGGCGCTGGCCGCGGCCGATCGGGGTCATCGCGTCGATGGCCTTGATGCCGGTCTGCAGCGGCTCGTGCACCGACTTGCGCTGCACCACGGTCGGGGCCTGCAGCTCCAGGGCGCGGCGGCCGGTGGTGGCGATCTCGCCGGCACCGTCGATCGGGTTGCCCAGCGGGTCGACGACGCGGCCGAGGTAGCCGTCACCGACCGGCACCGAGAGGACCTCACCGGTGCGGCGGACCTGCTGGCCCTCCTCGATCCCGGCGAAGTCACCCAGGATGACGACGCCGACCTCGCGGACGTCGAGGTTCAGCGCCAGACCGCGGACGCCGCTCTCGAACTCGAGCAGCTCGTTGGTCATGACCGAGGGCAGGCCCTCGACCCGGGCGATGCCGTCGCCGGCCTCGGTGACGATCCCGACCTCTTCCCGGGAGACGTCCGGGGAGAACTCGGTGACGTAGTTCTGGATGGCACTGCGGATCTCGTCTGCGGAGATCGTCAGCTCGGCCATGGCTCGCGTCCTCTTCCCTGCTGGGTCGTGCTGTCTGTGGTCTGGGGTGGGGCGGGTCAGCCGGCGAGCCGGCGGCTCGCGGACTCGAGCCGGTTCGCCACGCTGCCGTCGATGACCTCGTCGCCGACGCGGACGACGAGACCGCCGAGCACCGCCGGGTCGACGGACACCTGCAGTCCGATGGTCCGCCCGTAGATCCGGCCGAGCACGTCCTGCAGCCGGCGCTCCTGCGCCGCGGTCAGCGCCACCGCCGTCGTCACGTGGGCGACGGAGCGGCCGCGCCGGGCGGAGGCCGCCTCGGACAGGCGGACGATCCGGTTCTCCGCACTCCCCACGTGCCGCGCGGTCAGGGAGTTCCGCAGCAGCTGCTCGGTGACCGGGCTGACCCGTCCCGTGAGCAGCCGGTCGAGCAGGGCCGACTTGCCGGCCACCGGCGCGCGGTCGTCGCCGAGGATGCGACTGAGCTCCGGGTCGCCGCCGACGATCCGGCCGAACCGGAACAACTCGTCCTCGACGCCCTCGAGCTCGCCGCGCGCCTCGGCGGCGTCGAGCCCGGCCTCGGTGGCGAGCACCTCGGTGGCCTCGACCAGGTCGAGCGGGCGCGACCAGCGCTGACGCGCGGCGGTCTCGACCAGGTCGACGGTGGCCTCGGACACCCGGCTGCCGAGGATGCTGCGGCCGAGGCCGGCGCGGTCGGTCGGCTTGACGGCCGGGTCCGACAGCGCGCGGCGCAGCGCGACGTTGTTGTCGAGCAGCCGCGCGACGGCGAACAGCTCGTCGGCCAGGGCCAGCAGGCCCGGGCCGGCCGCACCGCGGGTGATGGCCGCCAGGCGCTCGCGGCTGACCGCGAGCGCCTCCCGGCTGGAGGCGTCCATCAGCGGTCCGCCCCGGGGACGAACACGGTGCTGCCGGTCCGCCCGTCGGTGGCACCGCCGGCGCTCATGCCGTCGAGGGTGTCGAGGAAGCGGTCGACGGTGCCCCGGCGACGCGCCTCGTCCTCGAGGGACTCCCCGACGACGCGGCCGGCCAGGTCGACGGCGAGCGAGCCGATCTGGCCGCGCAGCTCGTTGATGACCGACTGCCGGTTGGCCGCCAGCTGCTCCTCGCCGCGGGCGACGATCCGCGCCGACTCCTCCTGCGCCTGCGCCCGCAGCTCCTCGAGGATCTGCTGGCCCTCGGCGCGCGCCTGGTCGCGGATCTGCGCGGCCTCCGTCCGGGCCTCGGCGAGCTGGGCGCGGTACTGCTCCAGCGCCGCCTTCGCCTCGGCCTGCATGGCCTCGGCCCGCTCGATGCCGCCCTCGATCGCCTCGCGGCGAGCGCGGAAGACCTGCTCGAAGCGCGGCGCGATGAAGCGGAAGAAGACCAGCATGACCACCGCGAAGGCGATCAGGCCGATGATGATCTCACCGAGCGGCGGGAGGAGCGGGTTCGCGCTCTCCGCAGCGAGGATGCTCATGCTCTCAGTGTCCTGTCTCTGGAGGTCCTGTCCCTACCCGGAGGCGGGGATCAGGTGCCGTAGACGAAGGGGACGACGAAGCCGATGAGGGCGAGCGCCTCGGAGAGGGCGAACCCGAGGAAGGCGTAGGTGCGGGTCAGGCCGGCCGACTCGGGCTGCCGGGCGGTGGCCTGGATGTAGGCCGCCCACACGATGCCGACGCCGATGCCGGGGCCGATGGCGGCGAGGCCGTAGCCCACGGAGCCGATGCTGCCGTTCAGCTCAGCGAGAAGATCCATGACGGGGTGTTCCTCCTGTGTCGTCGCCCGGAGGTGTCCGGGCGGCTTGCGGGGGTCGTGCGGGTGGTGCGGTCCGGGTGGTGCGCGGGAAGGCCCCGGGGCTCAGTGCTCGGCCTCGATGGAGCCGTTGAGGTAGGTCCCCATCAGCACCGTGAAGACGTAGGCCTGCAGGAAGATGACCAACAGTTCGAAGAAGGTCATCACGATGGCCATCAGCGCCGACACGGGCCCAAAGATGATCGAGAAGTTGTCCCGGCTGAACAGGTAGACCGCGCCGAGCGAGAAGACGACCAGCAGCATGTGGCCGGCGAACATGTTCGCGAAGAGCCGGACCGCGAGGGTGAACGGCCGGACGATGAAGTTCTGCAGAATCTCGATCGGGGTGACCAGGATGTACATCGCCTTGGGCACGCCGGGCAGGAACAGGATGTCCTTGAAGTAGCGGCCGGCGCCCTGCTCGCGGATGCCGATGTAGATGTAGAGGACCCAGCAGATCAGCGCGAGGACCAGGGGGAACGCGAACTTCGACATCGGGGAGATCTGCGCGAGCGGCAGGATCGACATGAAGTTGTTCGCGAGGATGAAGAAGAACAGCGACGCGAGGAACGGCGCGAACGGGATCCCCCGGGGGCCGACGACGTCGCGCGCGATGCCGTCGCGGACGAGGGAGTAGCCGCTCTCGCCGACGAACTGCAGCTTGCCGGGCACGATCGACGGCTTGCGGACCGTCATGATCATGAAGACCAGCATCGCGAGCGTGGCGAACCACAGGCCCAGCGTGATGCGGGTGATGGCGAAGTCGACGCCCAGCAGCGAGAACTCGGCGATCGGCTCGGGGTAGAACTCGCTGAGGCCGGGGGCCTGGAAGCCGTCACCGGCGCCACCGCCCTCGGCGGCGAGCACGTCCACGAGCGCGAGGGCGCTGGAGGTCACCGTTGTCCCTTCTGCGTCCTGGGCCGGCTCCGTCGTCCGCCCGGGGTCTTGCCGTTCTCGGTCGTCTCCGGTGCCGGAGGCGGACCGCCGTACCGCTTGACGACCAGGTAGATCGCCACGCTCATGCCGAGCAGGATCCCGACCGGGAGGAACACCCGCGTGTCCAGCCACCGGTCGAGCAACCACCCGGCTCCGCCCCACACGGCCAGCCCGGAGATCATCGTCCCGATGACCGCATAGCCGGTCTCGGCACCGCTGCCCCGAGGAGCGGCTGGTCGCGCAGGTCGGGACCGGGGTTCCCCACGGGTGGGGTCGTCCTCGGCCATCGCGGCGACACTATCAGCCGCGTGTCGCGGGCCCTCCCGGTGCCGGGGAGGCCGTCCCCTGACCGGGTGGCGCGGGCGGCGTCACGTAGTAGAGCGGCCGGGTCCACACCCAGCGCAGCTGGACGGCGCTCCACAGCAGCGCGCCGGCGACGACGGCCCACGCCATCGTCAGGCGGTCGAGCCAGCCGTCCTCGGGCAGCGCGTCGAGCACGGCGAAGAGCACCAGCGCCTTGACGAAGAACGTGCCGAGCGCGGCGGGCAGCGTGAACGTGTCGTCGATCCGGCCGGCCCAGGCGATCACCACGCCGCTGACCACGAAGAACGCCGTCACCACCGCGGCGCCGGCCAGCACGCCGACGGCGTCGGCCCAGCCGAGCGTCAGGCCGACGACGGGCGCGGCCACGGCGGCCACCGCACCGGTGACGAGCGTGCCGACGCGCAGGAACGACAGGTCCCAGGGGACCTCCGTGACGGGACGGGGCGCGCTCACCGGGTCACCTGCCCGGCACCGGCCGCGCGCGGCGCGGTCGCGCCGGTCGCCGTCGCGCCGTTCGGGGTCGCCCCGTTCACCGAGGGCGGCGTCGCGGCGGGCCGCCGCTCCCGGGTCGCACGGGCGGTGGGGTGCGCGGCGCGGCTGCGCCGGCGCTGGGCGGCGATCTCGGCCGCCCGGGCCTCCCGGGCGGCCCGGCGGGTGTGCGGGCTGAGGACGACGACGACACCCACGGCGAGCAGGACTCCGATCACGACGAGCAGCTCCGCGGTCCCGCCGGTGATCGACAGGGCCACCGCGCCGAAGGACAGGAGAGCCGCCCAGAAGTACATGGTCAGCACCGCCCGGCGGTGCGAGTGCCCGATGGACAGCAGCCGGTGGTGCAGGTGCATCTTGTCGGGCGAGAACGGCGACTGGCCGCGGCGGGTCCGGCGGACGACGGCCAGCACCAGGTCGACGAACGGGATGAAGAGCACCGCGACCGGCACGAGCAGCGGCAGCGTCAGGGGCAGCAGGCTGGCCGCGGAGTCGAAGGTCTGCGCGTCGACGCGCCCGGTGGCGCTGACCGCGGCGGCCGAGAGCATGAGGCCGACGAGCATCGAGCCCGAGTCGCCCATGAAGATGCGCGCCGGGCTGAAGTTGTGCGGCAGGAAGCCCAGGCAGGCGCCGGCGAGCACCGCCGTGATCAGGGCCGGGGCGCTGGCCACCTCGTCGTACCCGACGCGGCCGAGGTTGTAGCTGTAGGCGAAGAAGGCCAGCGCCGCGATGGCCGAGACGCCGGCGGCCAGCCCGTCGAGACCGTCGATGAAGTTGAGCGCGTTCACCACGAGGACGGTCAGCAGGATCGTCAGCGGCACGCCGACGTCGGGGCCGAAGGAGATCGTGCCGATGTCGGCGACCGGCAGGAACAGGAACGCCAGCTGGACGCCCAGCAGCACCATCACGCCGGCCGCGGCGATCTGGCCGGTGAGCTTGGTGAGCGCGTCGAGGCCGAACTTGTCGTCGAGCACGCCGAGCAGGCAGATCAGGCCGCCGGCGGCGAGCACGGCGGCGGTCTGCGAGTCCTCGAACGTGCGCTGCAGCGCCGGCAGCCGGGTGGCGACGAGCACGGCGGCGGCCACGCCCAGGTACATGGCCACCCCTCCCCCGCGCGGGGTCGGTATGACGTGCACGTCGCGCTCGCGGGGGGCGGCCATCATCCGCAGCCGGACGGCGGCGACGCGGACCACCGGCGTCGCCAGGAACGTCACCAGCGCCGCGGTGAGCAGGACGACGGCGTACTCGCGCACGGCTCAGCCCCGCTCGGGACCGCGCGGGACCCCGGCCGGGCGCGCGGCGGAGCGGCTCATCGCGACGGTGCTCCCGGGGCGAGACGACGACAGCGGACTCCCCACGGTAGCCCCCGGGGCCGGACCGGAGCGGGACGTCGGCCCCTCCGCAGGGTCCCGCCGCGCGCGGAGCGCGTGGCGGGGGGCGGAGGGGTCCTCCCTCAGTCCGTGGTGTCGGGGAGCACCTCGCGCACGCGGTCCACGGGGACGGCGCCCACCCGCAGCACCCGCGGCACGGGGCCGGTGCAGTCGACGATCGTGCTGGCCGCCGAGCCCGCGCGGGGGCCGCCGTCGAGCACCACGGCGGCGTGCTCGCCGAGCTGGGCCACCGCCTCCTCCGCCGTCGTCGCGGCCGGGCGGCCGGACCGGTTGGCGCTGGAGACCGCGAGCGGGCCGGTGCGGCGCAGCAGGTCGCGGGCGACGTCGTCGTCGGGCAGGCGGACGGCCACCGTGCCCTCGGCGTCGCCGAGGTCCCAGGCCAGCGACGGCGCGTGCTCGACGACGATGGTCAGCCCGCCGGGCCAGAACGCCTCGGCCAGCCGCTGCGCCGGCCGCGGCACGCTCATCGTCAGCCCCGCGAGGGTGGACGCCTCCCCGATGAGCACGGGCACCGGCATGGCGCGGCCGCGGTTCTTCGCGCCCAGGAGGCGGGCGACCGCCTCGGGCGAGAAGGCGTCGGCGCCGACGCCGTACACGGTGTCGGTGGGCAGCAGGACCAGCTCGCCGCGGGCGACGGCCGCCGCGGCGGCGTCCAGGCCGGCGGCGCGCTGCTCGGGGTCGGTGCAGTCGTAGAGGTCGGCCACGAGGCGTCAGTCTCGCGCGGCGCGGCGGGCGGTCGTGAAGCGGGGGCGGCCGGCGAGGTCGGGGTGGTCGGCGACGTCGGTGAAGTCGCCGCTGCCGCGCACGAGCGCGGGGAGCGCGTCGCCCTGGGCGTCGGCGTGCTCGATGCCGAGCCCGCCGCCAGGCGGCAGCAACCGGGCGGCGGTGCGCAGCAGCCCGCGGACGACGTCGAGGCCGTCGGGGCCGCCCCACAGCGCCAGCGGCGGGTCGTGGTCGGCGACCTCGCGGGGCACGCGGGCGCCGTCGGGCACGTAGGGCGGGTTGGAGACGACGAGGTCGACGGCGCCGTCGAGGTCGCGCAGCAGGCCCGGGTCGGTCATGTCGCCGGCGAGCACGGTGACCGGGGTGTCCCCCGCCGCGGCGCGCAGGGCGGCGTTGTGCCGGGTCCACTCGATCGCCTGCGGGTCGCGCTCGACGGCGGTGACCCGTGAGCCGGGGTGCTCGTGCGCGATCGACAGCGCGATGGCGCCCGAGCCGCTGCCGAGGTCGACGACGACCGGCTCGGGGACGCCGGCCAGCCGGGCCAGCGCCCACTCGACGAGCTGCTCGGTCTCCGGCCGCGGCACGAACACCCCGGGGCCGACGGCGAACTCGAGGTGGCGGAACGGCGCCCGGCCGGTGAGGTGCTGCAGCGGCACCCGCGCGGCGCGCTGGTCGAGCAGGGCGGCGAACCGGGCGGCCGCGTCGTCGTCGACGCCGTCGAGGGTGAGCAGGGCGGCGCGGGAGCGGCCGAGCACGTGCGCGAGCAGCAGCTCGGCGTCCACCCGCGGGGACTCGACGCCGGCGTCGGCGAGCCGGCGGGCGGCGTCGGCGAGCAGCGCTCTGGCACTCAGGGACACGGCGCTCTAGGACCCGGCCGCCAGCAGCTCGGCGGTGTGCGCGCGGGTGAGCGCGTCGATGACCGGGTCGAGCTCTCCGTCGAGGACGGCGTCGAGGTTGTGCGCCTTGAAGCCGACCCGGTGGTCGGAGATGCGGCTCTCCGGGAAGTTGTAGGTGCGCACCCGCTCGCTGCGGTCGACGGTGCGGACCTGGCTGCGGCGCTGGTCGCTGGCGGTGGCCGCGGCCTCCTCGCGGGCGGCGGCGAGGAGCCGGGAGCGCAGCACCCGCAGCGCCGACTCGCGGTTCTGCAGCTGGCTCTTCTCGTTCTGCGAGCTGACCACGATCCCGGTGGGCAGGTGGGTGATGCGCACGGCGGAGTCGGTGGTGTTCACGCTCTGCCCGCCGGGGCCCGACGAGCGGAAGACGTCGATGCGCAGGTCGTTCGGGTCGACGGTGACGTCGACCTCCTCGGCCTCGGGCAGCACGAGCACGCCGACGGCGGAGGTGTGGATCCGGCCCTGCGACTCCGTGACCGGCACCCGCTGCACCCGGTGGACGCCGCCCTCGAACTTCAGCCGCGACCAGATGCCCTCGTCGGTGCGGGACTTCACCGCGATCGAGACGTCCTTGTAGCCGCCGAGCTCGGCGGGGACGGCGTCGAGGACCTCGGTGGCCCAGCCGCGGCGCTCGGCGTAGCGCAGGTACATGCGCAGCAGGTCGCCGGCGAACAGCGCCGACTCCGCGCCGCCCTCCCCCGCCTTGATCTCGAGGATGACGTCCTTGTCGTCGTCGGGGTCCTTGGGCAGCAGTTGCTCGCGCAGCCGGTCGGAGAGCTCGTCGATGCGCGTCTCGAGGCCGCGCGCCTCCTCGGCGAACGAGGGGTCCTCGGCGGCCAGCTCGCGGGCGGCGGCGAGGTCGTCGCGGGCGGCGTCGAGCGACCGGGCGGTCTCCACGACCGGCGCGAGCTGCGCGTAGCGGCGGCCGAGGCGCCGGGCGCGGCCGGCGTCGGCGTGCACCGCCGGGTCGGCGAGCTCGGACTCGAGCGCGGCGTGCTCGTCGAGCAGCCCGCGCAGCCGGTCGGGAGCGGCGTCGGGGGTGCTGCTCATCGGGTACCTCTCGGACGGGCGGAACGGGGTGCGGACACGACGACGGCGCCCGTCCCACACGAGGTGGGACGGGCGCCGTCGGGGGTGCTACTTCTCGGCGTTCGCGCCGCGCTTGCCGAAGCGCTTCTCGAAGCGGGCCACGCGGCCGCCGGTGTCGAGGATCCGCTGCTTGCCCGTGTAGAACGGGTGGCACGCGGAGCAGGTCTCCACGGTCAGCGTGCCGCCGGGGGCGGTGCTGCGGGTGGTGAAGGTGTTCCCGCAGCCACAGGTCACCGTGGTGGTGTGGTAGTCGGGGTGGATGCCGGGCTTCATGATGCTGCCTCTTCCGGGGACGTCGGTGCTGTCTGGCTGAACGCCGGCGGCCGGCCGGTCATTCCGGGCGCGCAGCGGGGCTCGGCCGACCAGTCTCCCAGACGGCCGGGCTCCCGCTGTCGCGAGGTGCTGGAACGGCCCTCCTGCAGGGTCCCGGCCCGAGCGTCAGCGAGGGCCGGGGGGCAGGAGGGTCCTTCTAGTCGCGCTCGGGGCCGAGCGTCGTCTTCTGGATCTGCATGAGGAACTCGATGTTGTTGCGCGTCTTGCGCAGCTTGTCGAGCAGTAGCTCCAGCGCCTGCTGCGGCTCGAGCGCGGCCAGCACCCGGCGCAGCTTGATGACGATGGCCAGCTCGTCGGGCGACATGAGGATCTCCTCCTTGCGCGTGCCCGACGCGTTGACGTCGACGGCCGGGAAGACCCGCTTGTCCGCCAGCCGGCGGTCGAGCTTGATCTCCGCGTTACCCGTGCCCTTGAACTCCTCGAAGATGACCGTGTCCATCGTCGAGCCGGTCTCGACCAGCGCCGAGGCGATGATGGTCAGCGAGCCGCCGTTCTCGATGTTGCGGGCGGCGCCAAGGAAGCGCTTGGGCGGGTAGAGCGCCGTGGAGTCGACACCGCCGGACAGGATCCGCCCGCTGGCGGGCGCGGCCAGGTTGTAGGCGCGGCCCAGGCGGGTGATGGAGTCCAGCAGGACGACGACGTCGTGGCCCATCTCGACCAGGCGCTTGGCCCGCTCGATGGACAGCTCCGCCACCGTGGTGTGGTCCGACGGCGGGCGGTCGAAGGTCGAGGCGATGACCTCGCCCTTCACCGACCGCTGCATGTCGGTGACCTCCTCGGGCCGCTCGTCGACGAGGACGACCATGAGGTGGCACTCGGGATTGTTCGTGGTGATCGCGTTGGCGATCGCCTGCAGCACCATCGTCTTGCCGGCCTTGGGCGGCGAGACGATGAGCGCGCGCTGGCCCTTGCCGATCGGCATGACCAGGTCGATGACCCGGGTGGTCAGCTGGTGCGGGTCGGTCTCCAGGCGCAGCCGCTCCTGCGGGTACAGCGGCGTGAGCTTGGTGAACTCGGGGCGGTTGCGCGCCTGCTCGGGGTCGAGGCCGTTGACGGTGTCGAGCCGCACGAGCGCGTTGTACTTGTCCTTGCGCTCGCCCTCGCGGGGCTGGCGGACGGCGCCGGTGATGGCGTCACCGCGGCGCAGGCCGTAGCGGCGCACCTGCGACAGCGACACGTACACGTCGTTCGGGCCGGTCAGGTAGCCCGAGGTCCGGACGAACGCGTAGTTGTCGAGGACGTCGAGGATGCCGGCGACCGGCAGCAGGACGTCGTCCTCGCTGACGGTGGGCTCGCTCGGCTGGTCGAAGCGGTCGCGCCCGTTGCGGCGGTTGCGGTCGCGGTAGCGGCGACCGCGGCGGCCGCGGCCGCCCTCGAAGTCGTCGTCGTCCTCGTCGTTGCGGCTGTCGGCCCGGGGGTCGGTGCGCTCCGCGCGGCCGTCCCGGTCGGTGCGGGTGTCCGGGCGGGCGGCGCGCTCACCGCGGTCGGGACCGCGGTTGCCGTCGCGGCCGTCGCGCTGGCCGTCGCGGCCGTCGCGCTGGCCGTCGCGGCCGTCACGCTGGCTGCGCTCGCCGTCACGGCCGTCGCGCTGGGGACGGTCGCCGTCGCGCTGCGGGCGGTCGCCGTCGCGGCCGGTGCGCTCGGCGCGCTCACCGTCGCGGCCGGTGCGCTCGGCGTCGCGGTCCCGGGGGGCGCGGTCGTTGTCCCGCGGCGCGCGCTCGCCGTCGCGGCCGTCGCGCCGGTTGCGGTCGCGGCGGGACGGGCGGTCGCCGTCGGCGCGCTCGTCCTCGGTGCGCTCGGCGGGCGGCGCGGTGTCGGCGGCGGGCGCCGGGGTCTCCACGGTGGGCGCCTCGGCGGCCGGCGCCTCGACGACGACGGGGGTCTCGGCGGTGGGCCCGGCGGTCCCCGCGGGGGCACCGGCGGGACGGCTGGCCGCACGGCGGCGGCGGGGCGTGGTCTCGACGGGCGCGCTCTGCGCGGGGGCGCTCTGCGTGGGGGCGCTCTCGGTGGGGGCGCTCTCGGTGGGGGCGCTCTCGGCGGGTGCGCTCGCGGCCGGGGCGGTCAGCGGGCCGCCGTTGGCGCCCCCGCTCACCGGGGCCTCGATCGGCGCGGCCGTGGCGGCGACGCCGCGCGCGGCGGGCGCGCCGGAGGCCTGCGGCGCCTCGTCGGCGGGCGCGCTCGGCGCCGGCGTCGGGCTGCCACTGCCCACCTGACGGGCGGAGATGGCGGCGACGAGGTCGCCCTTGCGCATGCGGCCGACGCCGGAGATGCCCAGCTCGGACGCGAGTCGCTGGAGCTCCGGGAGCAGCATCCCGGCCAGCCCGCTGCCGCGGCGGCGGGACCGGCCCGCGGCAGACGCCTCGCCCGTCGCGCCCGCGGGGGCGTCGGCGGTGGCGAGGTCGGTGGTTTCGCTCACGTACAGGTCCTTCCCTGCGGTGACCTGCGCCTACCGGCACAGGAGGTGACCCGGCGCCGCCCCTGCCGACCGGTTGAGGGCAGGGCAGAGCGGCGGATCGAGTGGGTGCGGAGCGGGGATCTGCGTCGACAGGAAAGGTCGTCGGCAACGTTCCGCGCGAGGCTCGCCCGAGAGGCGGCTACGCCGAGAAGACTAGACTCGCCCCACGGACGGGACAACACCGCTGGCCAGCGGAGTGTTCCTCGTTACGACAACGATACCCCAGGCGTCACACGCGACACGCGGGCGCCGCCGTGGTCCACCTGCAGGGGGTACGCACGCCACCCGTCCGGGGTGAGGGAACTCACCTCGCGCACCCGCCGGGCCGACGCGGGCTCGCCCGGGACGTCGTCCGGGTGGCGCCGGGTGAGCACCAGGACGCTCGGGCCGGCGCCGGACACCACGGCCGCGTGGCCCGCGGCCCGCAGCCGGTCGACCAGCGCGAGCGTGTCCGGCATCGCGGCCGCCCGCTGCCGCTGGTGCAGCCGGTCGTCGGTCGCCTCGAGCAGCAGGCCGGGCTCGGTGGTCAGCGCGTGCACCAGCAGCGCGGCGCGGGCGGCGTTGAACGCGGCGTCGTCGTGCGGCACGGACCCCGGCAGCAGCGTGCGGGCGAGGTGCGTCGACAGCGTCCCCTCCGGCACGAGGACCACCGGCAGCACCTCGTCGCTGACCGGCAGCTGCTCGGCCCGCGCACCGGCGGGCGTCGACCAGGACAGGGTCGCCCCGCCGAGCAGGCAGGCGGCGACGTTGTCCGGGTGCCCCTCGATGCGGTCGACCAGGCGCAGGACCGCGCCGGTGTCGACGGCCTCGACGTGCGGGCACAGCGCCCAGGCGCCGACGACGCCGGCCACGACCGCAGCGGCCGACGAGCCCATCCCCCGGCCCTGCGGGATGGCGTTGTCCGCGCGCACCGACAGGCCCGGCGGCGTCCAGCCGAGCTCCTCGCAGGCGGCGCGGAAGGCGCGCACGACCAGGTGGCGCTCGTCGGTGGGCAGCTCCCCCGCCCCGACGCCGGACACCTCGACGGTCAGCCCGGCGTCGGCGACGGCGAACTCGACGACGTCGTGCAGCGTGAGGGCCAGCCCCGCGCAGTCGAACGCGGGACCGAGGTTCGCGCTGGTGGCGGGGACCCGGACCCGGACGGCGGAGCTCACAGACCGAGCTGCGCTGCGGCCGCAGCGGCGTCGACCGGGACGGTCACCGGCGCGGGCGCCCCGGAGATCGCCCACTCGGGGTCCTTGAGGCCGTTGCCGGTGACCGTGCACACCACGCGCTGCCCCGGCTCGAGCTCGCCGGCCGCGGCGGCCTTGAGCAGCCCGGCGACCGAGGCGGCCGACGCCGGCTCGACGAAGACGGCCTCGCGGCGGGCCAGCAGCCGGTAGGCGTTCAGGATCTCGCGGTCGGTGACGGCGTCGATGCGCCCGCCGGACTCGTCGCGGGCGGCCAGCGCCTTGGTCCACGACGCCGGGTTGCCGATGCGGATCGCCGTCGCGATGGTGCTCGGCTGCTCGACCACCTTCCCGGTGACGATCGGCGCGGCGCCGGCGGCCTGGAAGCCCCACATCCGCGGCCGCTTCGTGGCCGGGCCGTCGTCGGTGTACTCGCGGTAGCCCTGCCAGTAGGCGGTGATGTTGCCGGCGTTGCCGACGGGCAGGCAGTGCACGTCGGGGGCGTCGCCGAGGACGTCGACGACCTCGAACGAGGCGGTCTTCTGCCCCTCGATGCGGAACTGGTTGACGCTGTTGACCAGGCTGACCGGGTAGTCGATCGCCAGCTTGCTGGCCAGCGCGAGGCAGTCGTCGAAGTTGCCGTCGACCTGCAGCAGCTTGGCGCCGTGCACCAGCGCCTGGGCGAGCTTGCCCAGCGCGATCTTGCCCTGCGGCACGAGGACGGCGCAGACCATCCCGGCGCGCGCGGCGTAGGCGGCGGCGCTGGCGCTGGTGTTGCCGGTGGAGGCGCAGATGACCGCCTGCGCCCCCTCCTCCTTGGCCTTGGTGATCGCCATGGTCATGCCGCGGTCCTTGAACGACCCGGTGGGGTTGGCGCCCTCGACCTTGAGGAACACCTCGCAGCCGGTGCGCTCCGACAGCTCGACGGCGCGCACCAGCGGGGTGGCCCCCTCGTGCAAGGTGACGACGGGCGTCGTGTCGGTGACCGGCAGCCGGGACCGGTAGGCCTCGATCAGCCCCGGCCAGAAGGGCGAGACCGCACCGCGCAGCGTCCCCGTCATGACAGACCCTCCACCCTCAGCACGCTCGTGACCCCGCGGACCGCGGGCACCTCCCGCAGCGCCGCGATCGTCGCCGAGAGGGCGGCGTCGGGGGCGCTGTGCGTGACGATGACCAGCGTGGCGGCGTCGCCGTGCCCGTCCTGGCGGACGGTGGCGATGCTCACCTCGTGCCGGGCGAACTCGGTGGCCACGGTCGCGAGCACGCCGGGCACGTCGGCGACGTCGAGGCTGACGTGGTACCGCGTCGGCGTCTCGGCGATCGGCCGGGCCGGCAGCTCGGCGTAGGCGCTGGGGCCGGCGCCGGCGGCGCCGGCGACCCGGTTGCGGGCGACGGCGACGAGGTCGCCGAGGACGGCGCTGGCGGTCGGCTCGCCGCCGGCGCCCTGGCCGTAGAACATCAGCTGCCCGGCGGCCTCGGCCTCGACGAAGACGGCGTTGAACGCCCCGCCGACGGCGGCCAGCGGGTGCGATGTCGGGATCATCGCCGGGTGCACGCGGACGGCGACGGTGTCGCCCTCCTCCCCCGCCACCCGCTCGCAGATGGCCAGCAGCTTCACGGTGCAGCCGATCTCGGCGGCGCGGGCCACGTCGGTGGCGCTGACCGACGAGATGCCCTCGCGGTGCACGTCGGCGGCGGTGACGGCGGTGTGGAACGCGAGCGACGCGAGGATCGCGGCCTTCGCGGCGGCGTCGAACCCGTCGACGTCGGCGGTGGGGTCGGCCTCGGCGTAGCCGAGCTCGGTGGCCTCGGCGAGCGCCTCGCTGAACCCGGCGCCGGTCTCGGCCATCCGGGACAGGATGTAGTTGGTGGTGCCGTTGACGATGCCCACGACCCGGCGGATCTGGTCACCGGCCAGCGACTCGCGCAGCGGGCGCAGCAGCGGGATCGCCCCGGCGACCGAGGCCTCGTAGTAGAGGTCGACGCCGGCCTTGGCGGCCGCGGCGTGCAGCGCGACGCCGTCCTCGGCCAGCAGCGCCTTGTTCGCGCTGACCACCGACTTGCCCGACTCGATCGCGGCCAGGATGAGCGAGCGCGCCGGCTCGATCCCCCCGATCACCTCGACGACGAGGTCGACGTCGTCGCGGGTGACCAGGCCGTGCGCGTCGGTGGTGAGCAGGCCGGCGGGCACCTCGGGGTGCCGGTCGGGCCGGCGGACGGCGACGCCGACGACCTCCACGGCGCGGCCGACGCGGGCGGCGAGGTCGGCGGCCTGCTCGTCGACGAGCCGCAGCACGGCGCTGCCGACGGTGCCGCAGCCGAGCAGCGCGACCTTGAGCGGTCCGTTCACGAGCGGGCTCCCACCGGGTGCTCGGGCGCGGGCTGGTCGATCGCCGGCGAGGGCGCGGGCCGGCCGGCGAGGACGGCGTCGAGGGCGAACACGTCGGACAGTGTCTGACGCCGGACGATCTCGGTGGCGGCGCCGTCCCGCACGGCGACCACCGGCGGCTTGAGCAGGTAGTTGTAGTTGCTCGCCATCGACCAGCAGTAGGCGCCGGTGGCGGCGACGGCGAGCAGGTCGCCGGGCTGCACGTCGGAGGGCAGCCACAGGTCGCGGACCAGCACGTCGCCGCTCTCGCAGTGCTTGCCGACGACGCGGCACAGCGCCGGCGGGGCGTCGGAGGTGCGGTTGGCGAGCACGCAGGTGTAGCTCGCGTCGTAGAGGGCGGTGCGGATGTTGTCGCTCATCCCGCCGTCGACCGACACGTAGTTGCGCACCTGCGGGGCGCCCTGCCCGCCGCTGCCCAGCCGGACCGGCTTGATCGTGCCGATCTCGTAGAGGGTGACCGTGCCGGGGCCGGCGATCGCGCGGCCGGGCTCGACGGCCAGCCGCGGGACGGGCAGGTCGAGCGCGGCGCACTCCATCGCGATGACGGCGCGCAGCCGCCGGGCGACGTCGCCGGGGGTGACCGGGTCGTCGTCGGAGAGGTAGGCGATGCCGAAGCCCCCGCCGAGGTTGAGCTCCTCCAGCACCTCGCCGGTGGCCTGGTGGACCTGGCCCATCAGCCCGACCACGCGGTGCGCGGCGGCCTCGAAGCCGGCGGTGTCGAAGATCTGCGAGCCGATGTGGCTGTGCAGGCCCGACAGGTGCAGCGCGGGCTCGCGGATGACCCGGACGGCGGCGGTGAGCGCGTCGCCGGTGGCCAGCGAGAAGCCGAACTTCTGGTCCTCGTGGGCGGTGGCGATGAACTCGTGGGTGTGCGCCTCGATGCCGACGGTGGTGCGCACCAGCACCGGCACCGGGGCGCCGCCGGCGGCCACCCGCGCCGCGGCCATCGGCACCAGCCGGTCGATCTCGTCGAAGGAGTCGAGGACGACGTGGCCGATGCCGGCGTCGACGGCGAGCTGCAGCTCCACCAGCGACTTGTTGTTGCCGTGCAGCGCGATCCGCTCCGCGGGGAAGCCCGCGGCCAGCGCGACGGCGAGCTCGTTGCCGCTGCAGGCGTCGAGGTGCAGGCCGTCGTCGGCGATCCAGCGGGCCACCTGGCCGCAGAGGAACGCCTTGGACGCGTAGTGCACGTCGGCGCCGTCGAAGGCGGTGGCGAAGTCGGCGGCGCGGCCGCGGAAGTCGTCCTCGTCGAGCACGAACAGCGGGGTGCCGTGGGTGCGGGCGAGGTCGGTGACCGCGCGCCCGCCGAGGTGCAGCTCGCCGTCGACCCGGCGGGCCGAGCGCGGCCACACCTGCGGGTCGAGCGCGCCGAGGTCGGCCGGGGGCATCCCGGCCGACGGCGGCGGGGCGAAGGCGCCGTGCAGCGGCCCCGCCGGGTGCGCCCTCACATCCGCTCCGGCGCGGAGACGCCGAGCAGGCCGAGGCCGTTGCGCAGCACCACGGCGGTGGCCGAGCACAGCCACAGCCGCGCGGTGGTGAGCGGGCCGGCCTCCTCGTCGCCGCGCGGCAGCACCCGGCAGGCGTCGTAGAAGCGGTGGTAGGTGCCGGCCAGCTCCTCGAGGTAGCGGGCCACCCGGTGCGGCGCGCGCAGCTCGGCCGCCGCGGCCACCACCCGCGGGAACTCGCCGATCGCCCGGAGCAGGTCGTTCTCCCGCTCGTGTGCCAGCAGCGCGGGGTCGACGTCGCCGGGCTCGCCGAGCGCGAGCCCGAGGTCGGCCGCGTTGCGCAGCACGGAGGCGATCCTGGCGTGCGCGTACTGGACGTAGAAGACCGGGTTGTCGTTGGTCTTCCGGCTCCACAGCTCGACGTCGATGTCGATCATCTGGTCCACCGACGCCCGGGCCAGGGCGTACCGGGCGGCGTCGACGCCGATCGCGTCGGTGAGGTCGCTCAGGAGCACGATCGTGCCCGCGCGCTTGCTCATCCGGACCGGCTCGCCGTCGCGCAGCAGGTTGACCAGCTGGCCGATGAGGATCTCGAGGTGGGTGTCGGGGTCGTCACCGGTGGCGGCCACCAGCGCCTTGTACCGGCCGACGTAGCCGGAGTGGTCGGCGCCGAGCATGATCACGACCCGGTCGAAGCCCCGGGACCGCTTGTCGAGGTAGTAGGCGCAGTCGGAGGCGAAGTAGGTCGTCTCGCCGTCGGCCTTGACCAGCACCCGGTCCTTGTCGTCGCCGAAGGTCGTGGTGCGCAGCCACACCGCGCCGTCGGACTCGTACACGTGCCCCTGCTCGCGCAGCCGGGCCAGCGCCTTGTCCACCGCGCCGGTCTCGTACAGCGACTTCTCGGAGAACCAGACGTCGAAGTCGACGCCGAAGCCCTCCATCGACCGGCGGATCTCGTCGAGCATGAGCGCCACGCCGGTGTCGCGGAACGCCTGCCGCTGGGCGTCGTCGTCGCGGTCGAGGACGTCGGGGACGGCGGCGACGACGGATGCGGCGATGTCGCCGATGTAGGCGCCGCCGTAGCCGTCCTCGGGCACCGGCTCGCCCGTGGCGGCGGCCTGCAGGCTGCGGGCGAACCGGTCGATCTGCGCGCCGGCGTCGTTGATGTAGTACTCGCGGGTCACCGCGGCGCCGCTGGCCTCGAGCAGCCGGCCGATGGCGTCGCCGACGGCGGCCCACCGGCTGCCGCCGATGTGCACCGGCCCGGTGGGGTTGGCGGAGACGAACTCGAGGTTGAGCGTCTGCCCGGCCAGCGGCGTGGTGCGCCCGTAGGCCTCCCCGGCGGTGACCGCCCGGACGGCGATCTGCCCGAGGGCGCCCTGGGCGAGGGTGACGTTGAGGAAGCCGGGACCGGCGACGTCGACCCGGTCGACGCCGGGCTGCTCGCGCAGTTCCGCGGCGAGCAGGTCGGCCACCGCGCGCGGCGGCATGCCGGCGGGCTTGGCCAGGCGGAGGGCGACGTTGGTCGCGTAGTCGCCGTGCTCGGGGTTCTTCGGACGCTCGACGAGGACGTCGTCGGGGACGGCGACGGCGAGCGTGCCGCGCTCGACCACCGCCGCGACGACGGCCCGGACGAGGTCGCGCAATTGCTCGGGTGTCACCGCGACATCGTAGTCAGCGTGTGCGACCCGACTCCCGTCACACCTGGAGGAGCCGGGCACGCACAGGCAGCCGACCTATGCTCGCGGGCGGGAGCAGCGGCGCGTCCGCGCCGCCCGCGCGGACGGGGCCCCCATCGTGGGCCACCGCGCACGCGCGCACCACTCGGGGCGCCGCCAGCGAGACGAGGACGAGGAGAGCACGTGGCCAAGGACCGCAAGCCCGACGCCGACCGCAGCGGGGGCGGGGCGAGCCGCTCCGGCGGCGCGACGGGCAGGGGCGGCTCCGGCGCGCGGCCGGTCTCCACCACGAAGGGCGGCGCCGGCGCCCGCCCGTCCGGCCGGGGCCGCACCCGGCCGCCGACGCAGGTGGTCGCCCAGCAGCGGCCGTGGGGCCTGATCGCCGCCGCCGTCGCCGTCGTGGTCTTCGCCGCCGCGGCGATCACCTACGCGGTGGTGCAGGTGCGCCAGGCCGACGCCGAGCGGATCGACGCGATCGACGAGATCGCCGGCATCGAGAGCTTCGACTACGCCGCGGGCCAGGAGCACGTGACCACCCCGGTCGAGTACGACCAGTCGCCGCCGGTCGGCGGACCGCACGACGGCAACTGGGCCGACTGCACGGGCACCGTCTACGACGTCGACATCCGGCACGAGAACGCCGTCCACTCCCTCGAGCACGGCGCCGTGTGGATCACCTACGACCCCGACGAGGTCTCCGCCGACGACGTCGAGCGGCTGTCGGGCCTCGTCGACGGGATCTCCGGCCGGCTCATGTCGCCCTACGAGGGCCTGGACGCCGCGGTGAGCCTGCAGTCGTGGAACCACCAGCTGAAGGTGGACTCCGCCGACGACCCGCGCATCGAGCAGTTCGCCGACTTCCTGACCTTCAACGGCGACGTCGAGGGCCACTACCCCGAGATCGGCGCCAGCTGCGAGAACCCCGACTTCGCCGCCAGCCCGCTGGTCGCGGGCGAGGCGAGCACCCCGGTCGGCCCGAGCGACGCGCCGACCACGCCGACCACGGGCACCGAGGGCACCACCGAGAGCACCACGGAGTGAGGCCGCGATGACCGCCACCGCCACCCGTCCCGAGCAGGACGCGCCGGCCCCGGCGCCGCGCCCCCGCGGGCGCGGCCTGCGGGCGGCGCTGCTCGCCGTCATCGCCGTCGCGCTGGTGGCGCTCGGCGGCGGGCTGGCGGTCGGTCTGGGCATCGGGTCGAGCGGGACGCCGACGGCGGACTCGGTCGACGCCGGCTTCTCCCGCGACATGGCGGTGCACCACCGGCAGGGCGTGGAGATGGCCAACCTGGCGCTCGACCGCAGCGCCGACCCCGAGGTGCGCCAGCTCGCCTTCGACATCTCGAGCACGCAGACCAACCAGGCCGGGCAGATGGAGGGCTGGCTGGCTCTGTGGGGGCTCCCCCGCTCTGGCGGCGAGCACATGGCCTGGATGGGCGGGGAGCACGCCGGGCACGACATGTCCGGTGTGTCATCGGGCACCGACGGGGCGCTCATGCCCGGCATGGCCACCGAGACCGAGCTCGCCGAGCTGCGCTCGCTGACCGGCACGGAGTTCGACGTGCAGTTCCTGCGGCTGATGATCCGCCACCACCAGGGCGGCTTCGACATGGCGCAGTACGCGGCGGAGAACGCGTCCGAGCCGGCGGTGCGCACGCTGGCCCGCTCGATCGCCGAGACGCAGACCGCCGAGGTGACGACGATGGTCGGGATGCTCACCGCGCGGGGCGGGACGCCGCTGCCGGCGCCCTGACGCCCGCCGTCGGGACGGGCGGGAGCGGCTGGTAACTTCTCTCCTGCCCGGGCCCCCGTAGCTCAGGGGATAGAGCACCGCCCTCCGGAGGCGGGTGCGCAGGTTCGAATCCTGCCGGGGGCACCCACACGAGAACGGCCCGGACGGTCATCCGTCCGGGCCGTTCCGCGTCTTGCGTCCTCCAGTCCGACCGGGTCAGCGGTCGGGCGCTGTCTCCAGCGCCGGGGAGGCGACCGTGGCGGCACCCGGGACCGGTGCGTCGGCGGGCGCCTGCTCCCGCTGGCGCAGGCTGCGCTGGGCTCGGGCCGTCCGGAAGCGCGACAGCGCGGCGCGCTGCCCGAACGCCCCGGTCAGCCGGTCGAGGAAGATCGCCAGCAGCACCACGGCCAGCCCGCCCTCGAAGCCGGCGGCGACGTCGAGCTGGGTCACCGCCCGCACCACCACCGCGCCGAGCCCCGCAGCACCGAGCAGGCCCGCGGTGACCACCATCGACAGCGCCAGCATGATCACCTGGTTGACGCCGGCCATGATCGACGGCAGCGCCAGGGGCAGCTGCACCTCCCGCAGCACCTGCCCGGGCCGGGCGCCGAACGCCCGAGCGGCCTCCACGACCTCCCGGTCGACCTGCCGGATGCCGAGCTCGGTGAGCCGGACCCCGGGCGGGATGGCGAACAGGATCGTGGCCACCACACCGGGCACCACGCCCACGCCGAAGAAGAACACTGCGGGGATGAGGTAGACGAACACCGGCGTCGTCTGCATGAAGTCCAGCACCGGCCGGACGGCGACGCTCACCGCGCGGTGCCGCGCCGCCAGGATCCCCAGCGGGACGCCGATCGCCGCGGCGATGACGGCGGCCACGAGGACCAGCGCCAGGGTCTGCATCGTCTCGGCCCACAGCTCGAGCGACACCACCAGCAGGAACGCCAGCACGGTGTACAGCGCCAGCCAGGGTCCGCGCAGGAGCAGCGCGACGACGGCGAAGACGACGATCCAGACCACCGGCGGCGGCGTGACCAGCAGGTCGGTCAGGCCCTCGACGAGCGCCGACATGACCGCCGCGATCGCGTCGAACAGCCACGGCACGGTGGCCAGCAGCCAGTCGATGAGGTCGGACACCCACCGGCCGAGCGGGACGTGCGGCATCAGGAGCGCCTCCCCCGGACCGGGACGGCCGACAGCGCGTCGAGCACCGCGGCCCGCGGGACGACGCCGAGCAGCCGGCCGTCGTCGTCGAGGACGCCGAGCGGCACCGTGTGCCGCCCGACCAGGTGCACGAACTCCACGACGGGCCGGTCGGCGGCGATGGTCGCGTAGTCGGGGACGAGCTCGCGCGGGCCGAGGGCGTCCCGGCCCTCCTGCACCGCGCGCGCCAGCAGGTCGTCCCGGGCGACGCCGGCCACCCGCCGGTCGCCGTCGAGGACGTAGACGCCGTTGGCCTCCGCGGCGCCCAGCCGCCGCAGCACCTCCCCCGGCGGGTCGCCGAGCCGGGCGGTCATCCGCGGCTCGCGCAGCAGGTCGCCGGCGGTCAGCACCCGGGTCCGGTCGACGTCGGAGGTGAAGTCGGCGACGTAGTCGTCCGCGGGCGCCGAGATGATCTCCGGCCCGGTGCCCAGCTGGACCGTGCGGCCGTCCTTGAGCATGAGGATCCGGTCCCCGAGCCGCATGGCCTCGTTGAGGTCGTGGGTGATGAAGACGATCGTCTTGGCGAGCTCGGACTGCAGCCGCTCGAGCAGGTCCTGCATGTCGCGGCGGATCAGCGGGTCGAGGGCGGAGAACGGCTCGTCCATGAGCAGCACCTCCGAGTCGGCGGCCAGCGCCCGGGCCAGCCCGACCCGCTGGCGCATGCCGCCGGAGAGCTCCTCGGGCCGGGCGCCGGCGCGGTCGATCAGCCCGACCGTCTCCAGCGCCCAGTCCGCCCGCTCCCGCTGCACGGCCGCGGGGGCCCCGCGGACCTTGAGGGCGTACGCGGCGTTCTCCCGCACCGTGCGGTGCGGGAGCAGCGCGAAGTGCTGGAAGACCATGCTGACCTTCTCGTTGCGCACCGCGCGCAGCTCGGCGTCGTCGAGCGCCCGCAGGTCGCGGCCCTCGACCTCGACGGTGCCCGCGCTCGGCTCGATCAGCCGGTTGAGCAGCCGCACCAGCGTCGACTTCCCCGAGCCGGACAGCCCCATGACCACGAACAGCTCACCGCGTTCGACGGCGAAGTCGACGTCGTGGACGGCGAGCGTCGCGCCGGTCCGGCGCAGGATCTCGTCGCGCCCGAGCCCCTCGCCGGCCAGCCGCAGCGCCTCCCGCTCGCGCACCCCGAAGACCTTGGTCAGGCCCGTGACGCGCAGCACCGGGGCGGCCACGTCAGCCGATCCACTCGTCGATCCGGTCGGCGTGGGCGTCCACCCACTCGCGCGCCACCGTCGCCACGTCCTCGCCGTCGACGTCGACCCGCTTCTGCATCTCCTCCATCTCCTCGACGGAGATGCGGAAGTCCGTGAGCAGGTCGACGAACGCCGGCGCCTGCTCGCGCAGCTCGTCGCTGGCGGCGATGTTGGCGCTGTAGGAGGGCATCGCGCAGGCGCCGTCGCCGGTGGTCAGGCAGCCGTCGCTGTAGGGCGTGGGCTCCTCGAGCTGGACCATGTCGTACTGCGCGAACACCGCGTGCGGGTGGTAGAGGTACAGCACGATCGGCTCCTCGCGGCTGTAGCTGTTCTCCAGCTGCGCGAGCTCGGCCGCCTCGCTCGACACCACGTGCTCGAGGCCGATCCCGTAGCCCTGGAGGCGCTTGGCGTTCTGCTCGGTGGTGATGTAGCCGGGGTCGGCGTCGTAGAACTTGTTCCCCAGCTGGTCGGCGTACTCGTCGAGCTGCGTGACGCTGGTCAGCCCCTCGAGCGGGCCACCCGGCTCCACCGCGTAGGCGGGCACGAACCAGCCCTGCGAGGCGTCGCCGTAGGTCTCCGACACGATCTCGACCCGGTCGGCGGCGGAGTCGGCGAGCTCCTGCTGGTTGGGCAGGGCCACCTCGGTGAGCAGGTCGATGTCCCCGCGCTGGGCGCCGGCCCAGGCGGCGGCGGGGTCGAGCTGGGTGGTGGCCAGCGACGCGACCCCGAGGTCGGGGTGGTCGGCGGCGATCTCGCCGAGGATGCCGGTGGTCAGGCCGGCCGCGGTCCAGCTGAACTGTGCGGTCTGGACGGTGATGCCGTCGCCGCTGCCGGAACCGGCACCGGAGTCGGGCTGCTCGCTGGTGCAGCCGGCGACGGCGGCGGCCAGGACGGCGGTGAGGGCCACCGCGGAGGCGCGGGGCCGGAGGGTCGTGCGCTGCATGGGGGTCTCTTCCCTGGGAGTCGTCGGGCACGGAGGCCACGGCGTGAGGGGGCGCGCGACGAGGCGCAGGCCCTTCGACAGGGAGCCTGCGCCTCGTCCGGCGGTCGTGCTGGGCGGAGGTGTGCCGCCGTCACCCGGCGGTGGGACCGACCGGGGCGTCGCCGCGCAGGGTGATGCGGTGCATGACACGGCGCTGGTCGCCGTAGTCGCGGTTGGCGTAGTGCACCGTCGAGCGGTTGTCCCACATCACGACGTCACCGACCGACCAGCGGTGCCGGACGACGTGCTCGGGCTTGGTGATGTGCGCGTAGAAGAGGTCGAGCAGGTACCGGCTCTCGGCGTCGGACACGCCCTCGATGTGCGACACGAAGCCGGGGTTGACGAACAGCCCCTTGCGGCCGGTCTCGGGGTGCACGCGCACGACCGGGTGCGCGACGGGGACGAGCGCGCGGTACTCCTCGCCCTCCCACTTCGTGCGCTCCTCGCGCTGGGCGATGTAGTAGCCGAACTCGCGGGTGCCGTCGTGGACGGCGACGAGCTGGTCGGCCAGCCGCTGCACCGGCTCGGACAAGGAGCGGTAGGCGAGCTCCAGGTCGGCCCACTGGGTGTCCCCGCCGGTCGGCGGCAGGACGACGGCCCGCAGCACCGACCCCAGCGGCGGCCGCCGGACGAAGGTGACGTCGGTGTGCCAGATGTCGGCGAACCCGCCGGTGGCGCTGTCGAGCGCGTAGATCTCGGGGTGCTCCTCGTCGACGCCCGGGACCACGGGGTGCGACTCGGTGACCTCCCCCAGCCGGCGGCCGAGCGCGATCTGGCTGTCGGGGTGCAGGTCGTGCTGGCCGGCGAAGAACAGCACCTTGTACTCGGCGAGCGCGGCCCGGATGGCCCGGACCTGGTCGTCGGTGGCACGGGTGAGGTCGACGCCGCGGACGCGGGCGCCGATGGTCGGCTCGAGGCGCTCGAGCTCGAGGACGTCGACGTCGGCGGACCGGTTCGGGGCTGCGGCGAGCAGGGTCATGCGAGGACTCCGGGGGGGGTGCGGACGAGCGGGAGGACGGGTGGGCGGACGGTCCTCAGGCCCGACAGAGCGCGCTCGCGCACCGCAGCAGGTCGACGTGCCGGCGCTCGACGAGCGCCAACCGCACAATCCCGACCGACTGCATGGGGATTACCGTAGCGGTCGATCGGGTCCGGCGACACGCGGGTGCCCTCGTCCCGCGACCGCCGGAGGAAGCCGTGCCCACCACCGTCCGGGCCTACGCCGCCACGTCGGCCACCGCCCCGCTCAGTCCGACGACGATCGAGCTGCGGGACGTCGGCCCCCGGGACGTGCGCATCGACATCCGCCACGTGGGCATCTGCCACTCCGACATCCACACCGCCCGCAGCGAGTGGGGAGCCACGCGCTACCCGGTCGTCCTCGGCCACGAGATCGCCGGGGTCGTCGCCGAGGTCGGCGCGGAGGTGAGCCGGTTCCGCGTCGGCGACCGCGTCGGCGTCGGCTGCCTCGTCGACTCGTGCCGGCAGTGCCGGTACTGCCGGCGCGGGGACGAGCAGTTCTGCACCGAGGGTTACGTCGAGACGTACTCGAGCACCGGGCGGGACGGGCAGCCCACTCAGGGCGGCTACGCCGAGGGCATCGTCGTCACCGAGGACTTCGTCCTGCGCATCCCCGACGGGATGGCGCTCGACGCGACGGCTCCGCTGCTGTGCGCGGGCATCACCGTCTACTCCCCCCTGCGCCACTGGGGAGCGGGCCCGGGGACCCGGGTGGCCGTCGTCGGGCTCGGCGGGCTCGGCCACGTGGCCGTCCAGGTCGCGGCCGCCCTGGGGGCCGAGGTGACCGTGCTGTCCCAGTCGCTGCGCAAGCAGGAGGACGGCCTGCGCCTGGGGGCGGGGCACTACGCCGCCACCAGCGACCCGGACACGTTCCCCCGGCTGGCGGGCTCGTTCGACCTCGTCCTCAACACCGTCAGCGCGTCCGTCGACGTCGACGCGCACCTGTCCCTGCTCGACGTGGACGGCACGATGGTCAACCTCGGCATCCCGGAGCACCCGCAGTCGCTCGACGTGTCCTCACTGCTCATGCGGCGCCTCTCCTACGCCGCGTCGAACATCGGCGGCATCCGCGAGACGCAGGAGATGCTCGACTTCTGCGCCGCCCACGGCATCGCCGCGCAGATCGAGACCATCGGCATGGACCAGGTCGACGAGGCCTTCGACCGGGTGGTGGCCTCCGACGTGCGCTACCGCTTCGTGATCGACACGGCCACCCTCGCCTGACCCGCGGGCAGCGGAGGCCCGCGCGCCCCGGTCGGCGCCCTCCGATGACACCGGCACCGTTGGTTGCTGATCTCCGTGGCGGGGAAGAGGTATCGGACGACGCCGACCGGAACGAGCCGATGACTCCACGGACCTGGCCACGACGGCCCTGCCCCGAGACCACGGGGCCCCGCTACGACTGCGAACTCGCCTCCCCGGCGCAGCTGCGGCTCATGCGCGCCGAGCTGCGGAGGTGGTTGCCCGACCTGGCCGACGACCCGGACCTGGTGGGCGAGCTGCTCCTCACCCTCGACGAGCTGGCGTCCAACGGCCTGCGGCACGGGCTCCCGCCGGTGCGGGTGAGCGTCGCCCCGGCGACGGACGACCTGCTGCTCGCCGTCAGCGACGCCGCACCCGAGCGCACGCCGGAGCCGGCGACGGGACGGGACCCCGCGCAGGGCGGCATGGGCCTGAACCTGGTGGCCGACCTGGCGACCGCGTGCGGCTGGGACGTCCACGACGGCCGCAAGCACGTCTGGGCCTGCCTGTCCCGGGGTTGAGCGATCGGGACGCTCCCCCCGGGGAGGGACGCGCGCGGCGGACGCGGAACGCGGGGCGGCCGGCCCGGCGTTGTAACCCGCGGACGACGCGCCTCCCGGTGCGCGACCGAGGAGGGGACATGGACTACCTCAACCGCCTGCGCTCCGAGCGCCCGCTGCTCTACTGGCTCGTCCTGCTCGTCGGGTTCTGGCTGGCCTTCCAGCTCCTCCTGTTCGTCGCGCAGCTGCTGCTCGGCGGCTTCGCGCTGCCGACCTGGGCGCCCCTGGCACTCGTGCTCGTCGTGCTGGTGGTCGTCGCCCGGCGGCAACAGGGCCGCTGAGCACTCCCGGTCAGGGGACGGCGGCCGCGGGGGCCTCCGCCGGCGAGGTGGCCGGGCGGCGCGGGCGCAGCTGCACGACGACCACCGAGGCCAGCACCAGCAGACCGCCGGCGAGCTGGACCGGGGTCAGGGACTCCCCGAGCGTCAGGGCGGCCAGCGCGGCGGTGACGAGGGGCTCGGCCGTCGACAGGATCGCCGCTGTCGACGGGCCGGTGCGGCGCAGGCCGGCGAAGAAGGCGAGCATCGCGACGACGGTCGACACGACGGCGATGCAGCCGACCCACAGCCACCCGGCGGGCCCGAAGCCGAGGTCGGGCCCGCCTCCGGCGACGGCCCGGCCGGTGAGGGCCACGGCGGCGCCGGCCATGACCATCGCGGACAGGACCACCGGCGCCAGCCGGTGGACCACGGTGTCGCCGACGAGGATGTAGCAGGTGTAGGTGACGGCGGCGCCGAAGGCGAGCGCCACGCCCGCGCCGTCGAACCGCACACCCCCAGCGCCCAGCAGCACCAGCAGCGTGCCGCCGGACGCGACCAGCAGGGCCACGGCCCGCGCCGGGGTCAGCCGGTCGCGGCCGAGGAGCACCGCGGCCAGCGTGACCAGCGCCGGGTAGGTGTAGAGCACCAGCGCCACCAGCGACGCGTCGATGCGCTCCAGCGCCGTGAAGTACAGCGTCGCCTGGGTGGCGTAGCCGATGGCGCCCAGCGCGAGGGCGGTGAGCACGAGCCGCCGGCCGAGCGGCCGCCGCGGTCCCGGGCCGTCGGACCGCAGGTCGGGCCGCAGCGCGAGGACGCCGGCCAGCAGCAGCGCGGCGATGACGAAGCGCAGTGCCAGCAGCGCCTCGGGCCCGACGCCGGCGGCGTAGGCGAGCTTGCCGAAGACCCCCATCGCGCCGAAGCACGCCGCCGACAGCAGGCACAGTGCGAGACCCACGTCCGACAGCCTCACCCGGACGTCCCGTCAGCTCCAGCGACGGATCGTGGACCGCACTGGTTAGCGTTGCTGCATGGTCGAGTTCGATCTCCGCCGGCTGCGGGTGCTCCGCGAGCTGGAGCTGCGCGGCACGCTCGGCGCGGTGGCGGCGGCGCTCGGCTACACGCCGTCGGCGATCTCCCAGCAGCTGGCGGTCCTGGAGCGGGAGGCCGGGGCGCCGCTCCTGGAGCGGGCCGGCCGGGGCGTGCGCCTCACCGACGCCGGGCATCTGCTCGCCCGGCACGCCGGGGTCCTGCTCGCCGCTGCCGAGGCGGCCCGCGCGGACCTGGCGTCACTCGGCGGCGAGGTCCGCGGCACGGTGCGGGCGGGTGGCCTCCAGTCGGCCACCCGCCGCCTGCTCGTCCCGGCGGTGGCCGGCATGCGCGCCGAGCACCCCCTCGTGCGGGTCGAGGTGTCGGAGCTGGAGCTGGAGCAGGCGCTCCCGGAGCTGCGCTCGGGCAGCCTCGACGTCGTCGTCAGCGACGAGTACGACGGCCACCCGCGCCCGCGACCGGCGGGGCTGCGTTCCGCGGTGCTGCACGAGGAGCCGCTGCGGCTCGTCCTGCCCGCGGACCACCCGGCGGCCGCCGGCGGGCCGGTCGCGCTGGCGGACCTGCGCGACGACGTCTGGGTCGCCTCCGGCGCCGGGACCGGGCACACCGCGCTGGTCGTCGGCGCCTGCCGCTCCCTCGGCGGCTTCGAGCCGGACCTGCGGCACCGGTCCGACGACGCCGACGTCCAGCTGGAGCTCGTGCGCCGCGCCGGCGCCGTCGCCCTGCTGCCGGCGCTCACCCTGCCCGGGGGCGACCCGGCGCTGGCCGTGCGGGACGTCGCCGGGGCCGCCGTCCGCCGCCGGCTCGTCCTGCTCACCCGCGACCAGCCCGCTCCCCCGGCCCTGGCCGCCTTCCTCGACGCGGTGCGCAGCCGGGCGGACCGGCTCGGCTGACGCCGGGTCCGGACGCCGACCGCGCGGGCGCCCGGCCCCGGGCTGACGGCGGTCAGCCCGGGTAGGCGACCCAGCCGCCCGGCAGGGCGTCGGGCGGGGCGAGCGCGGGCTGCGGACCGCCGTCGAGGTCGGCCGCCGCGACCACCTCCTCGGCCCCCACGCCGAGCAGCACCCTGGTGACCTGCTGGGTGGAGTCGAGCAGGTCGTCGAGCGCGCGGTCGACGTGCGCGCCGGTGACCGCCTCGACCGGGTCCTGCTCGTGCAGCGCCTCGAGCACCGCGCGGCGCAGCAGCTCCTTGAGGAACGACGCCGTCACCCCGTCGGTGCGCTCGACGGCCCGCTCGACGTCGTCGCCGGTGAGCCGCAGCGGCACCGCGCGGCCGTAGAGCCGCAGCAGGTCGCGGCGCGCGGCGGCGTCGGGCAGGCCGACCTCGACGGCGACGTCGATGCGCCCCGGCCGCGCGGCCAGGGCGGGCTCGAGCAGGTCGGCCCGGTTGGTGGTCAGCACGAACAGCAGGTCGGCGTCGGGGGCGGCGCCGTCCATGGCGTCGAGCAGGTCGAACAGCACCGGGCTGCCGCCGGGCCCGAACGAGCGCTCGGCGGCCACCAGGTCGACGTCCTCGAGGACGACGACGGCCGGCTGCAGCTCGCGGGCCAGCTCGGCGACCGCGCCGATCGTCCCGAGGGAGCGGCCGGTGAGCAGCAGCCGGGTGTAGTCGTCCATCCGGCCGAGCAGCCAGCGCACGGTGTGCGTCTTGCCCGTGCCCGGCGGCCCGTAGAGCAGCAGGCCGCGCTTGAGGTGCTGGCCGGCGGCGCGCAGGCCGGCGCGGTGCTCGGCGACGCCCACGGCGTGCCGCTCGACCCGGTCGAGCACGACGGCGGGCAGGACGACGTCGTCGCGGGACAGACCCGGCGGCTCGAGGAAGGTGAGCTCGACGCCGCCCATCGGCGTCGGGGTGACCTCGACGAGCTGCCCGCGGTAGACGTTGCGCTCGCGGCGCAGCCGGTCGAGCTCGGCGAGCACGTCCTGGGCCGCCCGCACCGGCAGCCCCGCCACCTCCACCGACAGCGTGGGCCGGTGCTCGCCGGGACCCTGCACGAGCAGCACGTAGGAGCCGGTGGCGTCGGTGACCAGGAGCAGCGCCAGCCGCAGGCAGGCGAGCGTCGAGCCGGGACCGTCGGGCAGGTCGACCACCGCAGGGGCGCTCAGCCGCACCGGCGGCAGCGCCTCGCCGGTCATGAGCTGCTGCAGCGAGATGTCGCCGTAGTGCGGCGGGAGGACGACGCCGCGCACCTCCACCGTGCGCCCCTCGGCCGCGGTCCAGGCGTCGAGCGCGGTCTGCAGGTTGACGTGCTCGAAGCCCGACAGCGTCCGGGAGACGACGGACTCCGCGAGCCCGGCCGCGCCGAGCGACTGCCGCACCAGGGCCACGACCTCGTTGGCGCCCTGCGCCGGGGCGTGCAGCCAGTTGAGCAGCGACTGCAGCCCCTCGGCGAACCGCCTCGCCTCGTCGTCCGATGCTCCCGCCACGCTGCCCCCGCTCCGTCGCCCGGCTCCGGAGGCTAACGGTGTCCGCGGGGTCGCGCCTCAGCCGGCGGCGGGCAGCCCCACCAGGTCCAGCACCGCCCGGGCCGCACTGCCCGGCGGCGCGAGGAGGACGAGCTCGCGGCCGTGCCCGGCCAGCAGGTCGCGCATCCGGTGCAGCACCTGCACCCCGGCGCTGGCCAGCAGGGTCACCGCGGAGAGGTCGACGGTGAGCGGCAGCACGCCGCCGCGGGTGGAGGCCGCCATGGTGCGGTCGAGCTCCTCGACGCTGGTCACGTCGACCGGGCCGCTCACCCGCAGCCGCACCGGCCCGGCGGGCCCGTCGGGCTGGTCCGCCGCCACGCCGAAGGGCTCGCGGGGCGCTACGGCGGTGCCGCGGCCGACGTCGGAGCCGAGCATGGCCGGCCGGTGCAGCCGGTGCCGCAGGGTGACGACGGTGCCGGCGCCACCGGACCGCTGCACGTGCAGCGAGTCGGTGAGCTGCTGGGCGAGCAGCAGGCCGCGGCCGCGGTGCGAGGAGCCCGGGTCGGGGTCACGCCACCGGCCCTCGTCGGCGACGCGGCACTCGAGCACGCCGTCGGGCAGCAGCACCGCGTCGAGCCGGACCGGACCGGTCTCCCCGGGCGAGTAGGCGTGGTCGACGGCGTTGGCCACCGCCTCCCACACGGCGAGCTCGACCGCGCCCCGGTCCTCGGCGGTCGGGTCGAGCTCGTCGAGCCACGCGTCGACCGTCCGCCGCAGCCGGCGCACCTCGTCGCGGGCGGTGCCGGAGTCCACGTGCAGCGGCGGCACCGGCACGGGGAGGCGGTGCGCGGCCAGCGTCGTGACGTCGTCGTCGTAGCCGGTGCGGGTGAGCAGCTCGACGGTCAGCCGGCACAGCCGCTCGTCGGGTGTGCCCGGCGCGCCGAGCGGGAGGGCGCGGTTGGCGGCCGCGTCGGAGGCGACGGTGGCCAGTTCCGCCATGCCGTCGGAGATGCTGCGGAACGGCCGCTCGATGAGCCCGTCGCTGTAGAGGAGCACCGTCTCGCCGGGGGCGAGGACGTCGTCCGCGATGTCGGGGACGGCACCCGGGGCGGCGGTGCCGAGCGGCCCGGCCCCCACGGGGGCGAGGAAGCGGGTCGTCCCCTCCTCGTCCACGACCAGGGGCGGCGGCTGCCCACAGCAGGCGTAGCGGAGGGCGCCGGTCGCCGGGTCCAGGACGACGAGGGCCACGGTGGCGGCGTGCAGCCGCGGGTTGCGGGCGGCGAAGGCGTCCGCGCGGGCCAGCGCCTCGGCGGGGCCGACGCCCGCGAGCAGCGCGTCGCCGAGGACCGCGCGCAGCTGGCCCATCGCCGCCGAGGCCGCCACCCCGTGCCCGACGACGTCGCCGACGACGAGCGCCACGGTCCCCGCGGGCAGCGGGACCGCGTCGAACCAGTCGCCGCCGGCCACCTGGTCCCCCGCCGCCACCAGGTACCGGGCGGCGATCCGCGCCGCGGGCAGCACCGGCAGGGTGGCCGGCAGCAGCGCCTCCTGCAGCGCGGTGACCAGGGCCCGCGCGTCCCGGGCGCGCCGCTCGGCGTCGGCGGCCTGCTCCTGCGCGGCCTGCCGGGCCAGCACCTGCTCGGTGACGTCGTGGGCGAAGGTGGCCACGCCGTCGACCTCGCCGTCGGCCGAGCGGGTGGGCGCGAGGTGGAAGTCGAGGAAGACCTCCTGCAGCCCGCCGGTGCCGCCCGGGTCCACCTGCAGCCGCCACTCCCGGGCCACCCGGCTGCGGCCGGTCGTGAACACCTCGTCCAGCAGCTCGAAGACGTGCTGCCCCTCCAGCTCGGGCAGGGCCTCGCGGATCGGCAGGCCGACCAGGTCGTCGCGGCCGAAGAACTCCCGCATCGCGCCGTTGGCCGCGACGACGGCGTGCTGCGGGCCGCCGTAGACGCACAGGATGAGCGGCATCTGGTCGTAGGCGTCGCGGACCGCGGCCGCACCGCCGACCAGCCGGTCGGCGTCTGCTCCGCCGAGCTGCACCACGCGCCCACCCGTCCCGTGTCCTCCGACGCGAGCGCGCCGCGGCCGCCCCCTACCCCCGCGACCTGCGGGTCCATGCACCGGCGCGCCGTGCGGCACCCCGCCGGGCGGTCCTCCTGGCCCTCCGGCCCCCGGTGGCCGATGATCGGGTGATGACGGTCACCGCTCTGCCCTCGCGCGGGAGGTGGATCTGGGACGCGCGCGACCGGACCCGCGCGGTCCGCGTCTCGGCGCACGTCCCCCAGGGGCTGCTCAACCTGAGCATCTGGCGCGACGACGTGTGCGTCGGCACCGTCAAGCTGCGGCCGGACGAGGCCGCCGACCTGGTGTCCGGCCTGTCGGAGGGGCTCGCCCAGCTGGCCGCCGTGCCGGCCGGCCCGGCACCGGCCGACGCCCGGGTCCTCGACCTGGAGACGCGCCTGGCCGCGGTCGAGTCGCAAGTCGGGGCCGTGGTCGGGGCCGGGGTGGGAACGCCGGGATCCGCCCGCCGGTACCGCGCCGCGCCGCCCGCGCTGCGGATGGCCCGGGCGCTGGCCCGGCAGGTGCAGCAGCGCCTCGCGCCCGGTCCCCGGGCCCGCTGAGCCGGGGCCGGCCCGTGCGGGTCGTCTCCCTGCTGCCGTCGGCGACCGAGATCGTCTACGCCCTGGGCCTGGACGAGCAGCTGGTCGGCGTCACCTTCGAGTGCGACGAGCCGCCGCGGGCCCGCGCCGAGAAGGCCGTCGTCGTCGGCGGGCTGGACACCGCGGGGATGACACCGGCGGAGATCGACGCCGCCGTCCGGGCCCGGGTCGCCGCCGGGGAGGACCTCTACACGCTGCACGCCGGCGCCCTCGCGGCACTGGACCCCGACCTCGTCCTGACCCAGGACCTCTGCCGCGTGTGCGCGCTGCCCGCGGGCTCCGTCGACGAGGCGCTGGCCTCCCTGGGCTGCCGCGCCGACGTGGTGACCCTCGACCCGCACACCCTCGAGGACGTGCTGGCGACGATCACCACCGTCGGCGAGCGCACCGGCACCGCGCCGCGGGCCGCGGAGGTCGTGGCGGCCCTGCGCGCCCGGCTGGCCGCCGTCGCGGGCCGGGTGGCCGGCCGGCCCCGCCCGCGGGTGGCCGTGGTCGAGTGGGTCGACCCGCCGTTCCCGGCCGGGCACTGGGTCCCCGACCTGGTCACCGCCGCGGGTGGGCAGCCGGTGGCGTGCCGCCCCGGACAGCGGTCGGCCCCGGTCCCGTGGACGGAGTTCGCCGCGGCGCGGCCCGACGTCGTCGTGGTCGCCCCCTGCGGCTTCGGGCTCGCCGGGGCCGCCGGGCAGGCCGCGGAGGTCGCCGGCCGGCTGCCCGGCGTCCCGGTCTGGGCCGTCGACGGCGACGCGGTGGTCGTCCGCCCGGGTCCGCGGCTGGTCGACGGCGTGGAGGCCCTCGCCGCCGTACTGCACGGCGGGGAGGTGCCGCCGCACCTGGCGGTCCGGGTCGCCTGATCGGGGGCCCCGGACGCCGGGCCGCCGCCGGGGCGCCGCGGGGACCTCAGGCCGTGGGCGTGCGCCGGCGCGTGGTCCAGGCCAGCGCCAGCCCGGCGGTGCCGGTGACCGCGCCGACGATCCCCAGCACGAGCGCGGTGGTGGCGGTGCCGGAGCCGCCGTCGCTGCTCGCCGACGCCTCGGCGACGTCGGTGCCGGCCGCGTCCCCGCCGTCGCCGGCCGCGGTGCCGGCGAGCGTCAGCACCGGCGCCGGGTACTCCGGCTCCTCGCCACCCACCGTCGGCTCGATCCAGGCCGCCTCGGTGCCGTCGCTGTAGGTCTGCACGGCCGGGTAGCTCACCTCGTCGGCGTCCGGGAAGGGGCCGCCGGAGAGCGCGAACTCCATGAACTGGCCGGGGCCGATGCCCTGGCCCTCCTCGGCGCGGAACTCGACGACGGAGACGTACTCGGTGATCTCCTGGCCGTGGGACTCCAGCGGCTCGGGCAGCTGCGCCCGCGTGGTCGACACCGTCCAGCCGGCCACCGGCATGGCCCGCAGCGAGGCCATCGCGGCCTCCTCCGGGACCTGGATGCGGACGGCCACGGTGCTGGCGGTGTCGCTCTCGTTCGGCACGCGGAAGGTCAGCTTCCCGTAGCCGCCGGCGGCCGCGTCCTGCGACGAGACGGTGACGTGCGCCGAGGCGACCCCGGCGGTCGCCAGGAGCGCGGCCAGGCCGGCCGCCAGGACGACGGCCAGCCGGTGGATGGTGCGGGTCACGGTTCTCCTCGGGTCGGTGGTCGGCGCGGCACGGGGTCCCGCCGCGCCCCTCCCCCCTCTGGTCGTCGCGGGCGCCGTCCCGGTTCCCGTGTGCCCGGTCACGGGCCGTCGCGTGCCGGATCGGCGTGCGCACTAGCGTCGCGGCATGGAGCACACCGGGGTGCAGACCACCCGCGCCGGCGACGTCGAGATCGCCTACGAGACCTTCGGCTCGGCCGAGGACACACCGCTGCTGCTCGTCATGGGCCTGGCCACGCAGATGGTCGGCTGGCCCGACGAGTTCTGCCGGATGCTGGCCGAGCGCGGCCTGTACGTCGTCCGGTTCGACAACCGCGACATCGGCCTGTCCACGCACCTGCACGACGCCGGCGCGCCCGACGTGCTCGCCGTCATGGGCGGCGACCACAGCCGCGTCGCCTACCGGCTGGCCGACATGGCCGACGACACCGCCGCCCTGCTCGACGCCCTCGGCCTCGACAGCGCGCACGTCGTCGGCGCCTCGATGGGCGGGATGATCGCCCAGACCCTCGCCATCCGGCACCCGCGGCGGGTCCGCAGCCTCACCTCGATCATGTCGACGACGGGCGACCCCGCCGTCGGCTCCCCCGCCGAGGCCGCGATGGGCGTCCTGCTCGCCCCGCCGGCCACCGACCGCGACGGCGCCGTGCAGCGCGCCGTCGACACCTACCGCGTCATCGGGTCGCCGGGCTTCGAGTTCGACGAGACGGCGCTGCGCGACCGGGCCGGGCTGTCCTTCGACCGGGCGCACGACCCGGCCGGCGTCGCCCGCCAGCTGGCCGCGATCCTCGCCAGCCCCGACCGCACGGCCGACCTCGCGTCGGTCGCCGTCCCGACGCTGGTCGTGCACGGCGAGCAGGACGCGCTGGTGAACGTGTCCGGCGGCCGGGCGACGGCGGCGGCGATCCCGGGCGCCGAGCTGCTCGTCGTCGACGGGATGGGCCACGACCTGCCGCGCGAGGTGTGGCCGCAGCTGGTCGACCGGATCACCGCGCTCGTCGACCGGGTCGAGCGGACCTGAGCGGGCGGGGGGGGGGGGGGGGGGGGGGGGGGGGGGGGGGGGGGGGGGGCGGGGGGGGGGGGGGGGGGCGGCTCGAGGCTCCTCCTGC